>NZ_BCSL01000027.1:0-49963 GCF_001570845.1 Dietzia papillomatosis NBRC 105045
CGGCGCCGTGGCTGACCGCCCGAACTGGACAGCTGTGGAAAAAGTTGCGCGAGTTGCTTGTGTGACTGTTGTGGTTGCCACATACTCACCCCATGACTTCTGCCGGACCGTCAGCCCGACGCGCCCTCCTCCCCCGACTCCTCGTCGCCCTGGCCTCTGCAGCAGCTCTCTCGGTCGGCCTCCTCGTCGTCGTCCTCTCCCCCCGCGCCGACGCCGAGGTGCCGCTCTCCCCCGTCTATCACGGCCTCGCGCAGGGACTCGACGCCTCCAGCTGGCAGCACCCGCACGGCGCCGGGGTCGACTGGCAGGCCGCCGCCGCGGCCGGACAGTCCTTCGCCTTCATCAAGGCCACCGAGGGCACCGGGCCGGCCAACCGGTACTACGAGGACGACATCGCCGAGGCGCGCGCCGCCGGGATGCTCGTCGGCAGCTACCACAAGGCCCGCCCCGCGATGGACCCCGCGCAGCAGGCCCACGCGTTCGCCGACCGCCTGCAGTCGGTGGGCGGCCCGCAGTTGCCGCCCGTGCTGGACCTCGAGACCGACGAGGGGCTCGACGCCCGCCAGCTCGCCGACTGGGCCCAGGTCTTCCTCGACACGCTCGCCCACCGCACCGGCCGCACGCCGATCCTCTACACGTACCGCTACTTCTGGATCGACCGCATGGACAACACCCCGCGCTTCGCCGAGTACCCGCTGTGGCTCGCCGAGTACGGCGTGTCCCAGCCGACGCTGCCCGTGATCGGCGGCTGGGACCAGTGGCTGTTCTGGCAGCGCTCGGAGACCGGCGAGGTCCCGGGGTTCGCCGACGCCGTGGACCTCAACGTCTTCGCCGGCACCCGCGCGGACCTCGACGCGTGGCTCGGGCCCATCGAGCCCGAGCCCGAGCCCGTGCCCGCGCCGGCGCCCGCCGCCGAGGCCCCGGCGCCGATCCCGCCCGAGGTCCCCGTGCCCGTCGAGGCCGTCACGATCCCCGTCCCGCGCGATCTCCCGACGCCCGACGGCGTGGGGCTGCCCGAGTCGATCGACGTCCCCGCGGAGGTCGTGACGCAGCTGGCCGACGGGCTGCGCTAGCGCCGTCGTCGGACGAGCATCGCGCGCACCGCGCGCCACCCCACCAGGAACACCCCGGTGACGACACCGGCCACGATCATGAAGCTCCAGTGCGGCACCCGGCCGTCCCCGAGCCCGCGGATCACCATGCCCACCACGAGCGTGGCCAGCCACAGCAGCACGCCCGAGCCGATCGACGAGGGCTCTCGGCGGCCGGCCAGCAGGACGAGCCAGCCCACCGCCAGGCCCACGAGGAACGGCCACGCGGTGCCCCACACCTGCGCCACGCCCAGACCCTCGGAGTGCGCACCGCGCCCGAAGGTGGAGAACACCACCACCAGCACGGCGTCGAACACCATCATGACCGGCACGGCCACAAGTCTCACCTTTCCTTCTCTTCCCGGGCCTCCCGGCCGGCGAACGGCTGAGAACTCTCCCCCGACTCCTCGTCCGCGGTGCCGTCCTCCCGCTCGCGCACCCGGAGGAGCGGGAGGGGGCCGGAGTCATGGGCCACCGTCGGGCGCCACGGGTTCCCGTGCAGCGGCCACATCGCGGTGAGCCCGGCCGGCGGGGCCGCCGCGACGGTCGCCCGGGGCGGTGCGGTGCGCGACGACCGTGACGACGACGACGAGGACTGCTCGCCCGGGCCGTCCTCACCCAACGGGTCGGCGTCGGGGTCGACGTCCACGGCACCACGGTAGAAGAGGAAGAAGACCACCCACCCGGCCAGGGCGACCAGCACGAAGCTGACGATGCGGTAGACGAACACGGTCGCGAAGGCCTGATGCGCACCGAGGCCGCCCGCGGTGAGGGCGGTGATGAGCGCGACCTCGACGGTCCCGAGGCCGCCGGGCGTGATGGGGGCGGTGGCGACGATCTTGCCGGTGACGTAGGCGATGCACAGGCCGCCGATGCTGTGCTGGGCACCGACCGCGTTGGCGGCCGCCCACAGGCAGCCGATGTCGGCGACCCAGTTGAGCAGGGAGAACGCGAACGCCTGTGCGATCTGCCGCTTGCTCAGGTCGACGGCGTCGGCCTGCTCGACGACCTTGCGCACGCCGGCCGCGCCGTGGTCCGCGGGCTTGTGCCGCCGGGCGTTGATCCAGGCCAGGATCGACAGGACCGACCCCTCGATCTTGTCCGGGTGGCGGGCCGCCCACTGGACCACCACGACGATCGCGACCAGACCTAACGCAGAGAGCACCAGCAGGAACGGGTTGGACACGGATCCCACGAGGAAGAAGCCGAGCAGGGCGAGCAGCACGATGCCGACGGTCGACAGGACGCCGGAGATCACGAGCTGCCACGACGCCACGACCCGGGTCGCGCCCCACTGCCGGGTCTTGCGGTACGTCAGGGTGGTGCCGAAGACCTGCCCGCCGGGGATGCAGGTGGAGAAGGCGTTGGCGGAGAACACGAGGCCGACGCTGGCCCAGTAGCCGACGCGGACGCCGGCGGACTGCAGCAGCACCTTCTGCACGGAGCCGTAGCTCGACATGGACAGGTAGGAGAAGACGAGAGCGGCCGCGATCCAGCCCCAGTGCGGGCGGGCGACGGCCTCGAAGCCCTCGGCGAAGAACGGCATCTGGCCGCGGAGCCAGTACAGGATGAACCCCAGGACGGCGAGCGTCGCGCCGGCCTTGAACCACGGGTTGCCCAGGACAGCTCGGATACGGCGCCGCACCTCGGCGCCCCGCGTACCCGTCATCACCTCACCATAACCAGAGCGTGCCGCCCGCCCCAGGACCCCACACCGGGAACCCGGGGCGGCGGTCACGCCTCTGGGTCCTGTCGACGTTCCTGCATCAGGCGGGCGATCAGCTCGGAGGCGGGGATCTTGCCGCCGGGCGCGGACCCGGGCTCGTCGTCGTACTCGGTGTCGTAGACGGGCTCGGTTTCGGACTCGGGCGCAGGCTCCGGCTCGGCGTCCCGCGCCTGCGGCGCGCTGGTGCCCGCGGGCTCCCGGTCGAGCACGGCGACCGACGTGGCGGCCCCGGTCGGTCCCGTGCCGTCGGTGTCGGCGGGCCGACCGGTGAGGAGCTCGGGCTCGTCGTCGATCTCGGCCTCGCCGAGGCCGATCCGCTCCTGGACCCGCTTCATCCACCTCGGCGCCCACCAGTTGTCGGTGCCGAGCATCTGCATGACCGCCGGGACCAGCAGCATGCGGATGACGGTGGCGTCGATGATGAGCGCGGCGATCATGCCGAACGCGATGTACTTCATCATCACGATCTCGGAGAAGGCGAACGCGCCCGTCACCACGATGAGGATGAGCGCCGCCGACGTGATGATCCGCCCGGTCTGGGCGACGCCGCTGCGGATCGCCACCGCGGTGCGCGCGCCGCGTGAGCGGGCCTCGACCATCCGCGAGACGAGGAACACCTCGTAGTCCGTTGACAGTCCGTAGATGATCGCCATGAGCAGCACCACGACCGGCGAGGTGAGCGGGCCCGGCGTGAAGCCGAGCAGCCCGGACAGGTGCCCGTCGACGAAGATCCACGTGAGGATGCCCAGCGTGGCGCCCAGGCCGAGCATGTTCATGATGGCCGCCTTGATCGGCAGCACCAGCGACCCGAACGCCAGGAACATGAGCAGCGTCGTGGCCACGAGGACGTACAGGACGAACCATGGCAGCCCGGCGATCAGGGCGTCGACCGAGTCCTTCTCCATGGCGGGGTTGCCGCCGACGAACACCTCGGTGCCGGCGGGGATGGGGAAGGACTGCAGGTACTCGACGGTCTCGGTGGCCGCGTTGCGGTCCTCCACGCCGGCCTGCAGGACCACTACCTCGCGGCCCTGCGAGTCCTGCCCGCCCGAGCGGGCGAACTGGAACGGCCCGGTGAGCCCGGGGGCCTCGTTGGCGGCCGAGCGGATCTGCGACAGCGTCGCGCCGTCCGAGCCGAGGATCACGAGCTTGACCGGGTCGGTCCGCGTGCCGGGGAAGTTCTGGTCGTACTCCTCCTGCGCGACGCGCGTGGGGTTGTCGGGCGGCAGGTAGGTCTCGTTGATGCCGCCGAACTTCACGCCCGAGAACGGGATGATGAGCGCGACCAGCACCACCACGACCGGGATCGCCACCGCCACCGGGCGCTTCATGGAGAAGTCGGCGACGCGGCCGAACAGGCCGTTCTCGACCTCCTCGCGGGTGCGGTGCCGCTGCATCCGCTTGATGCCGAGCGCGTCGACGCGGTGGCCGAGCAGCATGAGCACGGCCGGCAGCAGGGTCACCGAGAGCGCGGCGGCGAGGATCACCGCGGCGATCGCGCCGTAGGCGACGGACTTGAGGAAGTCCTGCGGGAAGACCAGCAGGCCCGACAGGGTCACGCCGACCATGACCGCCGAGAACACCACGGTCCGGCCGGCGGTGGCCACGGACCGGCGCACTGCGGCGTCCGGTGGATACCCCTCGGCCATCTCCTCGCGGAACCGGCTCACCACGAACAGGCCGTAGTCGATCGCCAGTCCCAGGCCGATGAGGGTCACGACGTTCTGTGCGAAGGAGTTCACGGGCGTGATCAGTGACAGCAGGTGAAGTGCGCCGAGCGAGCCGAGGATCGTCAGCACGCCCACCGCGACCGGCAGGAACGCGGCCACGACGCCGCCGAAGACCACGATGAGCAGGAGGAACACGAGCGGCAGCGCGATGAGTTCCGCGCGCACGAGGTCGGCGTCCATGCCGTCCTGTAGGGCGCCGGCGACGGGCTGCAGGCCGGCGATGTCGGTCTCGATGCCCTCGACCGGGATCTGGTCCTCGATCGCCCGGAAGTTCTGGAGGATCTCCTCGGCCTCGCCGGCGATCTGGATGGAGGCCACCGCGATGCCCGCGTCACGGTTGACGAGGGCCGGTGACTGGTTGAACACGAAACTGGTCACGCCGGTGACCCGGTCGGGGTTCTCGGTCCGGATCGACTCCAGCGACTGCCGGATGGGCTCCTGGAACGCCGGATCGTCGACCGACGTGCCCTCGGGGGCGTGGTAGGACACCACGACGTCGCCGAGCGCGTCGCGTCCGTACGCCTCCTGCTCCAACCGCTCGGCGGTCGCCCATCCGCTGTCGGGGTCCTCGAAGCCGCCCTGGCCGAACGGGTTGCCGAACGCGGAGCCTGCGAGGCTGAGGAAGGCCATGACCAGCACGGAGCAGATCAGGACGAGGACGCGGCGGCGGGCGACGAACCGCCCGAGTGAGTTGAACACCGGGGGAGCTCCTAGCGCGAGGTGAGCAGTGCCGACAGCGGCCGCAGCGGCTGCAGCCAGGCACCCTCGTCGGGCAGGTTGTCGAGGCTGACGCGCGGCAGGGGCTCGCGGAACACCCCGGGGATGTCCTCGAGGTCGAGGAACGTGATGGTGTCGTGCTGGACGGCCCAGGTGGCGTGCTCGCGGAACCCGATCACTGCGACCGGGATGTCCTCGGCCAGCTCCTCGAGGGGCTCGCGGAACGCCTGCCCGTCGGCGGAGGCCACGACGACGCCGGCGAGTCGGCCGGACTCGGCGCGCCGGTCGATGTGCTCGAGCATGTCGTCGTCGACGTCGGAGTCGTCGCTGGTCTTGGGCTTGGCGAAGACGGCGAAGCCGACGTTGCGCAGCGCCTCGACCCACGGGCGGACGTTGTCCGAGGTGCCCGGGACGATGTTGGTGAAGACGGTCGCCTCGGCCTCGAGGGCGTCCTGCGTCCGCACGGACAGGTCGGCGGTGTAGCCGAGCAGCCAGCGGCCGAGCGCGTCGAAGCGCGGGCGGTACACGGCGGTCGGGCGGCCGCCGAGGATCGAGCCGAGCCCCATGTCGACGTTGGGTGCGTCCCACACGAGGAGCACCACCCCCGGTCCGTCGGGCGTGGCCACGTCCGTCGTGTCGTGGTTGCGCATCTCGTCTGGTGGGGTCATCGCGTCGTCCGCCTCGGTTCTCGTCGTTCGGGGTTCCTGGGGTGGGGCGTCAGTGCACCCGACGCCAGAGGAACTCGTTGATCACCCGTTCCTCCTGCAGCCCCTTGCCCTCGAACTTCGTCACGGGTCTGTCCAGACTGAACGGTACGTGGCGGAGGTCCGTCGCGGGGTCCAGCCGCTGGAGCGCGGGCTCGGCGTCGCCGGTCTCGGCGATCCACTCGGCGTAGTCGGCGTGGTCGGTGGCCACGTGCAGCACGCCACCCGGTCGCAGCCGCGATGCGATGAGTTCGAAGGTGCCGGACTGCAGGAGCCGCCGCTTGTGGTGGCGGGCCTTGGGCCAGGGGTCGGGGAAGAACACGCGGACACCGTCCAGGTCGGCCGGCGCGAACATGTTGGTGAGCACGTCCACGCCGTCGCCACGGATCATGCGCACGTTCTCCAGGCCCTCGCGCAGGATCATGCCCAGCAGCTGGGCCAGCCCGGGCTGATACACCTCCACGGCGATGACGTCGATGTCCGGCTCGGCCGCGGCCATCGCGGCCGTGGACGTGCCGGTGCCGGAGCCGATCTCCACGATCAGCGGTGCGCGCCGGCCGAAGAGCGCCTCGCGGTCGACGATCTCGTCGGAGACGTTACGCCCGTAGGTCGGCCAGTGCTCCTCCCAGTTGCGCTGCTGCCCGGGCCGCAGGGTGCCGCGGCGGAACCGGTAGGCGGTCACCCGGGGGAAGAGACGGGCACTGTCGTCCGGGGTGCCACCGTCGTTCGGGGTACCACTGTCGTCCGGGGTGCCACCGGCCGCGTGTGCGGGGTTCTCGCTCTGGTTCACCCGGCCATCATCCCGTAATCCGTGGTCGCCTCCGAATCCGGGCGTCGGGGCCCGAGGGGAAGGTCTTGCCGCCCGCAGGCGGTCGGGTCACGATGATCGCGTGCCATCCGTGACCCCCGACACCGAGCCCCCGGCCCCGGCTCGTGCCCCCGACCCTGACCCCGTCGCACGGGTCCGGCGCCTGGTCGCGTCCGCCCGGGAGCGGGACGGGGGCCGGGGTGGGACCGCCCCGGTGGAGGCCGCCGTCGCGCGTGTCGACGCGCCGGCCGATATCCGCATTCGCGGCGGACTGGGCTCGGGTCGCCGCACGCTCGCCGCCGCGCTGCGCGTCCGCCGGGGGTGGCGCGCGCGGGTCGACGACCTGGACGTCGTCGCGGCGCCCGGCTCCGAGCCCGCCGCACCGCCGGACGCGGAGATCGTGTGCCTACGCACCGCCCCGTGCCGCCATGAGGAGGCGTGGGTTCGCCGCGCGCGCCGGCACCCGATGCTCGTGGTGGCCACGGGGGTCGACGACGACGAGGACCCGCCGCACTGGGCCCGTGGACTACCCGCCGTGGACGCGCGCGAGCCCGGGCACCGGTCGGTCGACGGCGTCGTGTCCTTCCTCGAACGCGCCCTGCTCGATCTGTCGACGACCCGGGTGTCCCGTCTCGAGGCCGAGTTGGAGATGCTCGCGGTCCACGACGAGGTGGGCGATCTCGCCGAGGCCGCCCTGTGCGCCCTGGGCGCGGCCGCGCTCCCCGGATCGGCGTCGACGTGACGGCCGCTCCGGCCCCGCCCCGCGAGTTGACGATCGCGGTGCTGGGGGCCCGGGACTCCGCGGCTCCCGCCGTCGCCTCGGCGTTGTCCGCCGCAGCGGGCACAGGGTTGTCCGCCGCAGCGGGCACAGGGTTGTCCGCCGCAGCGGGCACAGGGTTGTCCGCCGCAGCGGGCCCGGCCGCCGACGCCGGAGCCCGGATCCGTGTGCTCGTCGACGCCGCACCCGAGGACCGGCCGGACGCGGCGGTCCTCGTCGTCGACGCCGTCTGCCCGGTACGCCCCGACGACGTCGAGGTCGCGCGCGGCGTCGCGGCCCGCCTGCCGATGGCGGTGGCCGTGGCGGGGCGCGCCCGCACGTGCACGGCCGAGCACCTCTCGGAGACGGTCGACGTCACCACCCGCCGCCTGGTAGACGCCGGCGTGAGGTGCCCGGTCCAGGTCGTCGACGAGGGCCACCCCGGCGCCCCCGCCGCCCTGCTGTCGTCGCTGCTCGCCGCGGTGCGTGCGGGCGCCGTGCCCACCGCGCCCGGCGGCCCGGTCCCGCGGCCCGCCGGGCCCGACCCGGCGACCGCCACCGTCGACTGGCTCCTCGCCCGCCGCACCGAGGCCATCACCACGCGCTCCCAGGCGCTGCGCCAGGACGTGCAGGCGCTGCGCATGGAGGTGGTCCAGGACCTGCACCGGTCCGTGCGCGACCTCGGCGGCCGCGCACGCGAGGAGCTCGCCGCCGCGCCGCGCTCCCGCGTCGACGCCCTCGTGCACCGCCTCGCCGCCGACGCCGACGCCGCGGTGGCCGCCACCGTCGCCCGCGCCGACCGCCGCGCCGACGCCCTCGTCGCCCGGCACCTCGGCCCGACCGCCCCGGCCGGACCGCGGATCCCCGCGCCGAAGAGCGGCCTCACGCCGGGCCGCCCGCCCCGCAACACCGGGGAGGAAATGCTCGTCATGATCACCGGCGCCGCCGGCGGCACCGGTGTGGGCCGGATGCTGCTGGCCCCGCTCGCCGAAGTGCCGGGCGCCGCGGCGCTCGTCATCCCGCTCGCGCTGCTGTGCGGCGTGGCGCTGGGGTGGGTCACCGTGACCGTGCGCCGGACGCAGGCGCTGCGCACCCACACCGTCGCCGCGGTGGGCGACAGGCTCGCGGCGCTGCGCGCGGAGACCGAACAGTCCCTCGGCTCGCGGATCCTCGCCGCCGAGGCCACGATCACCGACGGGTTCGCCCACGATCCCGGGCCCCGGGTCACCGACCTCGACCGGCGCATCCGCCGCAGGCGTTCCGAGCAGGCCGCCCGGTCCCACACCATCGCAGGGGGCACGTCGCCATGACCGATCCACTCGCCGGCCCGGACCCGTTCGACCACCACTACGCGCCCGACGTCTGCGGCCTGGAGGGCGCGCCGCTGGCCGAGCCGTCGTCGCTGGGGCTGCACGTCCCCGTCGGTGACGAGGTCCTCGACCTGGGCTCACCCGAGGCGGACCTCGACGGGGACGGCTTCATGGAGGCGGTCACGCGCGGCGATGACCGCGGCCTGACCGTGTACACGGACGTCGACGGCGACGGCACGGTCGACCACGTCTCGACCGTGCGCTTCGACGGCAGCTACGACTCGTGGCGGCTGGCCAACCCCGCCGAGGGAGTACCCTTCGGGGGCTTCACCAACGAGGCCGGCGACGATCCGGCCTCGCCGCCCCCGCCGCCGGCGCGATGGGAGCGCATCGACCACGGCCACATCTGAGGGATCCCTCACATTTGGGCGCGATCGGGGCTCGGACGCGGCGATCCGCACCGGTTGGCGATACCCTGTGACCAAGACCATGCACCACGCGCGAGGAGCAGTGATGACCACCACCACCATTCCCGGCCTCGAGGGTCAGGCACCAACCGATCACACCGAGATGCTCGCGTGGATCGCGGAGGTCGCCGAGCTCACCCAGCCGGACCGGGTCGTCTTCGCCGACGGCTCCGACGCGGAGTGGGATCGCCTCACCGCCGAGATGGTGGCGGCCGGCACCTTCGTCAAGCTGAACGAGGAGAAGAAGCCCAACTCGTTCCTGGCGCAGTCGGACCCCAAGGACGTCGCCCGCGTCGAGTCGCGCACGTTCATCTGCTCCGAGACCGCCGAGGGTGCCGGCCCGACGAACAACTGGCGCGACCCGGCCGAGATGCGCGCCCAGATGACCGACCTCTACCGGGGTTGCATGCGCGGCCGCACCATGTACGTGGTGCCCTACTGCATGGGCCCGCTGGACGCCGAGGACCCCAAGCTGGGCATCGAGCTCACCGACTCCGCGTACGTGGTCGTGTCCATGAAGATCATGACCCGCATGGGCTCCGCGGCGCTCGAGAAGATCGGTGCCGACGGCGCCTACGTCAAGGGCCTGCACTCGGTGGGCGCCCCGCTCGCCGAGGGGGAGAAGGACGTCCCCTGGCCGTGTAACGAGGAGAAGTACATCACCCACTTCCCGGAGACCCGGGAGATCTGGTCCTTCGGCTCCGGTTACGGCGGCAACGCCCTGCTGGGCAAGAAGTGCTTCGCGCTGCGCATCGCGTCCGCCATGGCCCGCGACGAGGGCTGGTTGGCCGAGCACATGCTCATCCTCAAGCTCATCTCCCCCACCGACGAGGTCCACTACGTCGCGGCCGCCTTCCCGTCCGCGTGCGGCAAGACCAATCTCGCGATGATCCAGCCCACCATCGAGGGCTGGCGCGCCGAGGTGGTCGGCGACGATATCGCCTGGATGCGCTTCGGCGCCGACGGCCGCCTCTACGCTGTCAACCCCGAGTACGGCTTCTTCGGCGTGGCCCCCGGCACCAACTACTCGTCCAACCCCAACGCCATGAAGACGCTGGAGCCGGGCAACGCGATCTACACGAACGTCGCGCTGACCGATGACGGCGACGTGTGGTGGGAGGGTCTCGAGGGCACGCCGGACCACCTCATCGACTGGCTGGGCAACGACTGGACCCCGACCGGCGACGGCGAGGCCGGCAACGCCGCGCACCCCAATTCGCGCTACTGCGTGCCGATCGACCAGTGCCCCGTCACCGCGCCCGAGTTCAACTCCCCCGAGGGCGTGCCGATCTCGGCCATCCTCTTCGGCGGCCGGCGCGCCGACACGGTCCCGCTGGTCAGCGAGGCGTACTCGTGGAACCACGGCGTGTACATCGGCGCGACCCTGTCCTCCGGGCAGACCGCCGCCGCCGAGGGCCAGGTCGGCGCGGTGCGTCGCGACCCGATGGCCATGCTGCCGTTCGTCGGTTACAACGTCGGCGAGTACTTCCAGCACTGGGTCGACATGGGCGCCCGCGGTGGCGACAAGATGCCCAAGATCTTCCTGGTCAACTGGTTCCGCAAGAGTGCCGACGGTCGCTTCCTGTGGCCGGGCTTCGGCGAGAACAGCCGCGTGCTCAAGTGGGTTATCGACCGCATCGAGGGTCGCGTCGAGGGTGATGAGACGGCCGCCGGCCTCACCGCCCGCGCCGCCGACATCGACATGACCGGGCTCGACACCCCGCTCGAGGACGTCGAGGCCGCCCTGGCCGTCGACCCGGAGGAGTGGCGACGCGAGCTGCCGCTCATCACCGAGTGGCTCGAGTTCTGCGGCCCCAAGGTCCCGGCAGAGGTCCACGAGCAGTTCGCCGCCCTCAAGGAGCGCCTGGGCTGACACTCCCTCACAGGATCGATAGCGGACGGGTCACACATTCTACTCGGAGTGACCCGTTCGCTATTACCATATGTTCGACGCTCTTCGCAGTGGCGCCACCGGGTGTCAAGGTGAACGACTGAGCGGAACACCGTGTTCCCGCGGGAGGAAAGGTATGAGAGCCACCGTCGTCGGACTCATCGCCCTCCCTGCGACGGCCGCCGGGCTGGTCGTCGCCGCCACGGTCATGGGTTCCGGAAACGAAGACGCCCCTCCTGCCGCGCCCGAGCGCACGACCACCGTCTCGACGGGCGGAGGCTCCGACACCGCGGACGAGACCCGGGTCGCCGCCCCCGAGCCCGTCGGCACCGCCATCGAGGGCGTCCGGCCCCACCTCACCGTGATCGACGGCCTGTCCGCCCTCCCCGTGCCGGCACCGATCCCCTCGATCCTGTCGAGACTGTCCGCGCGGCCGGCCGACCTCGTACCCCTGCCGCCGCCGACCGACGGTCGTACCGAACCCGCGCGCTCCGGATTCGTGGCCGGGGACGGCGCCAATCGTGGCCGGAACCCCGACACCGTGGATCGCAACGAGCCGCTCGGCTCGGCGGGGTCGGGCGCGGGCGACATCCCGCCGGGCGTCACAGATCACCGCGCTCCCCGGCCGGGCCGGGATCACCCCGCGACCCCGTCGCCCATGGACGACGGCCCCGAGGGCACGCCCGATCGTCCGGAGCACCCGACCGGCCGGGACGCGCCGGTCGTGATCGGGCCGGTTCCGGGCGCCCGGATCGTCGTACTCACCACGGGCGCGCCCGCGGAGAACACTCCGGTTGAGGGCACCCCGGCCCCCGCGACGCCGACGGACGGTTCGCCCGCCGACGGCGAGCCGGGAGCGGCGCACCCCGCCGATGACGGCTCCGAGCCGAGGTGAGCCCCTCTCTCGGGAGGTCACAACCGGCCCGCTGGTGGCATTCTGCGCGTCTGCGCATCACCGTCAGCATCACCCTGGTGACCGCGGCCGTGTTCGCCGCGATGGTGATCTTCATGATCCAGATGCTGGACCTGAGCACGGAACGCGTCACCGACTCCCGGCTCAACCGCGAGGCGGCCGACTTCTCGACCTTCATGTCCGCCGGTATCCTGCCGTCGTTCGAGTCGGACGACCCCACCGTGGAACAGCTCATCCGGGCGTACCTGGCTCAGCAGTACCCTTCCTCCGAGATGCTGCTCGTCGGCACGGCCAACGAGTCGGGGACCCAGTTCACCCTCTCCCGGTACGGACCGGACGAGGACCGGCTGTTCCCCCCGGGCATGCGCTCGCAGATCCAGCGGATCGGACTGTCCCCCATGGAGGACTCCGGCGTGATCGACGACTCGGTGCGCTGGCGCAAGGCCACCGTCGAGAGCCCCGCCGGGCCGGCCAACATTGTGGTGGCCATCCACGACCGCGGCACGCATGACGAGACCCGCCGCGTCAAGAGCTTTCTGCGCTGGGCGGCCGCCGGGGGCATGGTCGTGAGCGCACTACTCGCGTGGTGGATCGCCGGCCGGATGCTCGTCCCGGTGAGACGGATCCGCGAAGCGGCGGAAACCATTTCCGCGGCCGATCTGTCACGGCGCGTGCCCTCCGACGGGCCCGACGAGATCGTCTCCCTCGCCGACACCGTCAACGACATGCTCGAGCGGGTCGAGGAGGCCTACCGCACACAGCGGGAGTTCCTGGACGACGCCGGCCACGAGCTGCGGACACCGCTGACCGTGGTCCAGGGCAATCTCGACCTCATGCCCGAGGACCCGGAGGGCCGGACGGAGACCATCCGGCTCATACAGGACGAACTGTCCCGGATGACCCGCATCGTCGAGGACCTGCTCACGCTCGCCCGCGCCGACCGTCCGGACTTCCTCCGCACCGCCGCGACCGACGTCACCGAGCTCGTGCTGGACGTCGAGGCGAAGATCGAGGTGGTGGCCGACCGGAACTGGCGGGTGCTGCCGTACGCCGAGGGCCTGGCCAGGTTGGACCAGCACCGGATCACCCAGGCCCTCATGCAGTTCTGCTCCAACGCGGTCCGGTTCACCGGCCCCGGGGACACCATCGAGATCGGGTGCCGGGTCATCGAGCCCGGTGACCCGACCATCGCCGCGGAGCTCGTGTCCGGGGCCGTCCCGGAGACCCCGGAGCGGGAGTCCTACCGTCGCCGGCTTCTGTGGTGGGTCCGCGACAGGGGACCGGGGATCCCGCCCGGCGAGGAGGAGAGCATCTTCGAGCGGTTCCACACCGCGCGCGGCCAGCTCCGTGACGGACGCGGCGGCACCGGCCTCGGGCTCGCTATCGTCTCGACGATCGCCAAGGCGCACGGAGGCCGCGCGTTCGCGTTCAACGCCGCCGGGGGCGGCGCGACGTTCTGCATCGTCATCCCCTTCGTCGCGCCGCCGCCCGCGAAGGGTTCCGGCTCGCCCGCCGGGACCGACCCGTCCGACGCGAGCGGCTCCGAGACCCGCTGAACCCCCCGGTCCCCGGCCGAGCCGCGGACACGGTCGCCCGCCAGCGTCCAGCAGCGCGGTACCCGTGCGATACTCCCAAGTCGGAGAAGGAGGGATGCATGACGAACGTTCTCGTCGTGGAGGATGATGACCTCATCCGCTCGGTCTTGGTCAAGGCACTCGGTGGTGCCGAGTACACCGCACTCGAGGCGGTGGACGGGGAGAGCGCGCGTGCCATCCTGTCGACCATCTCCGACATCGACCTGATGTTGCTCGACATCGGCCTGCCCGACACCGACGGACTGACGCTGCTGCGCGAGGCCCGCGATCGCGGGTTCGCCGCGCCCGTCATCATCCTCACGGCCCGCGACAGCGTCGCGAACACCGTCGAGGGACTGGAATCCGGCGCCAACGACTACATGGTCAAGCCTTTCCGAGTCCCCGAGCTGCTCGCCCGCATCCGGCTGCGGTTGCGCGAGCACGAGGCGACCGAAGACCCGGGCATCCTCGAGCACGCCGGCATGCGCCTGGATATCCGTACCCGCCGCGTCGAGGTGGACGGCCGCATCCAGGAGCTCACCAACCGCGAGTACTCGCTGCTGGAGATGCTGCTGCGCAACAGGGGCGAGACCATCAGCCGCGAGCAGCTCCTCGAGAGCGTCTGGGGCATGGACTTCGACCCGGGTTCCAACATCGTCAACGTCTACATCCGCTCCCTGCGCCGCAAGATCGGCGAGAACAAGGTGCAGACGGTGCGAGGGGTCGGCTACCGCGTGGAGTGAGCGCGCGGGCCGGGGCGCCCGCAGTCGTCAGGTGCCGGACGGCTCCCAGCCGAACGGCATGAGCACGCTCTGCAGCTCGCAGTACGCGTCCAACCCCTCGGGCCCGTTCTCGCGGCCGATACCGGAGTTCTTGAACCCGCCGAACGGGGCGGTGGGATCGAAGGCGTACCAGTTGATGCCCATGGTTCCGGTGCGCACCCGCTGGGCCACGGCGAGCGCGGCGTCGGGGTCGGACGAGTAGACGGCGCCGGCGAGGCCGAACTCGGAGTCGTTGGCGATCCGCACGGCGTCGTCGACCGTGTCGTAGGCGATGACCTGCAGGACCGGACCGAAGATCTCCTCCTGGGCGATGGTCATGGAGTTGTCGACGTCGCGGAAGACGGTCGGCTGGACGTAGGCCCCTCCCGACACGTGCTCGGGCAGGCCCTCGACCTCGCCGCCACCGTAGGCGATGGTCGCGCCCTCCTCGACGCCCTTGCGGATGTACCCCTCGACGGACGCCTTCTGCTTGTGGTTGGCCAGCGGGCCGAACACGGTGCCCTCGTCGGCGGGGTCACCGACGGGCATGAGCGAGACGTTCTCGACCAGCGCGTTCACCACCTCGTCGTAGCGCGAACGCGGGGCCAGGATCCGGTTCTGGGACACGCACGCCTGGCCGGAGTTCATCAGGGCGGAGAACACCATGGTGCCGGCGGCGGAGGCCAGGTCGGCGTCCTCGAGGACGATGGCGGCGCTCTTGCCGCCCAGCTCGAGCGAGCAGCGCTTGAGGCCCTGCGCGGCGATCCCGGCGATGTGCCTGCCGACCTCGGTCGAGCCGGTGAACGAGATCTTGTCGACATCCGGGTGGGACACCAGGTGATCACCCACGGAGCTGGGGCCGGTCACCACGGACAGCACCCCCTCCGGCAGGCCCGCCTCGCGGAACAGGTCCGCCAGCCACAGCGCGGACAGCGGGGTGGCCGAGGACGGCTTGAGGATGACCGAGCTGCCGGACAGCAGGGCCGGCGCGAGCTTGGCGGTGTTGAGGTAGAGCGGGACGTTCCACGCGGTGATCGCCGCGACCACGCCGACGGGCTGGCGGGTGACGACGGAGGCGCCGAAGTCGCCCTGACGCACCTCGGACCACGGGAAGGTCTCGGCGAGACGGGAGTAGTAGCGCAGTACGCCGAGGGTGGGGGTCACCTGGATCATCGACGCGGCGCTCGCGGGCGCGCCCATCTCGTCGGACAGGATCTGGCAGACCTCGGCCTGGCGCTCCTCGAGCATGTCGGCCGCGCGGGCGAGCAGTGCGCCGCGCTCGGCGGGCGGCGTGTTCCGCCAGACGCCGGACGCGAACGAGTCGCGGGCCCGGCTGATCATCTCGTCCAGGTCGTCGGTGGTGGTCTCGGCGACCCGGCCCACGACCTGGTTGGTGGCCGGGGACGTCACCTCGAGGACGCCGGTGGTGACCGGATCGGTCCAGCGGGTGCCGGAGAAGAGCTTGTCATGGACGACGACCACGGGGGACCTCCGTGCGGTGGGGTACAAGAGCGGTGGGAACCGTCCCGTCAACCGGGAGTGAAGCTAACAAGAACGTGTTCCACCTCACTGTAGCGAGGGTCCGGCCCGCCGTGGGGCGCTACTTCGCGCGCAGCACTAACACCAGATTCGACACGAGGACCTCCCGCACGAGCGGGACGTGCACCAGCCACCACGCCCACCGCGGGTGGTAGCGGGGGAACGCGGCGAGGAGCTCGGCGGAGTCGGTGCCGCGCGCCCAGGCCAGGCCGTCGGCGCAGCCCACCTCGAACAGGGACTCGCCGTAGACGTTCTTGGGCGGGTGGCCGTGCCGCCGTTCGTAGAGCCGCCGCGCGCGCTCGCCGCCGAGGTAGTGGGTCAGCCCCATCTCGTGGCCCCCGAAGGGGCCGTACCAGAGGGTGTAGGAGACGACGACGAGGCCGCCCGGTCGCGTCACCCGGCACATCTCCTCGGCCATGCGCCAGGGCTCGGGCACGTGCTCGGCGACATTGCTCGAGATGCACACGTCCACCGCATCGGTCCGCACCGGCAGGGCCATCCCGCTGCCGCGGATCGACCCCGTCTGGTCCAGGCCCGCCGCGGACATCTCACCGACGTCCGGCTCGACGGAGACGTATCGGGCGCCCTCGGCGGCGTACGCGTCGGAGAAGTAGCCGGGCCCGCCGCCCACGTCGAGGACCGTCAGCCCGGGAAGCCTCCCGGCGTCGGGGCCGGGGCCCGGCCGGGCGGGCTGATCGCCGGACTCGGCCCACAGGTCCGCGACCAGCTCGACGGTGTCGCGCGCCAGGCCGGAGTAGAAGGCGTCCGGGTCGGACTGCTCGAGGGGGAACGAGCGCAGCAGCCCGAGCGAGCGGCCGAGGGTGGCGCGGCGGGCCACCGATCGCAGCGCGGGCGAGCGGTGGACGGGATCGGTGAGCACGGCGGTGACGATACCGGCGGTCCGGAACGGCCCGGCCGCCCGCGTACAGTGTCCGGGTGGCTCGAATCCTGCTGCTGTGCTGGCGCGACAGTACTCACCCGCAGGGCGGTGGCAGCGAGCGCTACCTCGAGCACGTCGCGGACGGTCTCGCCACGGCCGGCCACACGGTCGTCTACCGGACCTCCCGCTCGCGGGGCGCGACCCGCTCCGCGACCACCTCCACCGGCGTGCGGTTCAGCCGGGCCGGCGGGCGCTTCACCGTCTATCCCCGCGCACTGCTGGCGATCCTGTCCGGCCGGCTCGGCCTCGGGCCGCTCGGGGTCCTGCGACGGCCCGACGTCGTCGTCGACACCCAGAACGGCGTCCCCTTCTTCGCCCGCCTGATCACCACCGCCCCCGTCGTGGTGCTGGTCCACCACATCCACCGCGAGCAGTGGCCGGTCGCCGGGTGGCTGGTCGCGCGGATCGGGTGGTGGGTCGAGTCGTGGGTCTCGCCGCGCGTCCACGCCCGGTCCCAGTACGTCACCGTGTCGCTGCCGTCGGCCGACGAGCTCGCCGCGCTCGGCGTCGCTCCCGCGCGCATCGCGGTCGTCCGCAACGGCCTCGACCCGCTGCCCGACGGAGTCATCCCGGCCTCGCCGGGCACCCGCGCCACCGGCCCGCGGCTGGTCGTCCTGTCCCGGCTGGTGCCGCACAAACACGTCGAGGACGCGCTGGACGTGCTCGCGACCCTGCGGGCGAGTCGACCCGGGCTCGTGCTGGACGTCATCGGCAGCGGCTGGTGGGCCGACCGGCTCCGCGAATACGCCGCCGAGCGCGGTCTCACCGCCCCCGCCGGCGAGACCGGCGGCGGCGGCGAGACCGGCGGCGTCGTGTTCCACGGGCACGTCGACGAGGCCACCAAGCACCGCCTTCTCGCCGGCGCCACCGTCCACCTCATGCCCTCGCGCAAGGAGGGGTGGGGGCTCGCCGTCTCCGAGGCCGCGCAGCACGGCGTCCCCACCGTCGGCTACCACCACGCCGCGGGACTGCGGGACTCGATCGACGACGGCGAGACGGGCCTCCTCGTGGACGACGTCGCCGCCATGACCGACGCCGTGGACCGTCTCCTGTCGGACCCCGACCTGCGGGAGCGGATGGGTGAGGCCGCCCGCCGGAAGGCCGCGGGGATGTCGTGGCCCGCCGCCGGCGCGGCGATGGAGCGGGTCCTCGCGGCCGTCACCGAGGGCCGGCGGCTCAGCGGCGTGATCGACGGCCGGGCCGACCGCCAGCCAGCGCCGCGCCGACCAGCGTGAGCAGCCACAGCGCGTGCGCCGCCAGCACCGCCGCGCGGGCCCACGCCGGGGCGCCGGGAGGGGTGACCGCGCCCCATCGCGAGTCCGCATCACCCGGCCCGTCCGGCGGGGCGAGCTCGTGCAGGGTCAGTTCGGGGTCGGAGAACCTCGTCGTCGTCGCCATCAGGGTCTCCTCCGCCGCGCCTCGGGGCCCGGCGGACGTGCGCTCGTCGAGCACCCACCGCACGCCCAGGCCCGCCAGTTCGCGGGGGTCCGCGCCGCGCAGCAGCGCGTCGGTGGCGCGGCGCGCGCGATCCCCCTCGCCCGGCACCGCGGTGGCGTCACCCACCCCGGCTCCGGCCACGAGCAGATCGCCCGCGACGAGGACGCGGGTGTCGAGCAGCCGCGGCGCGGGGTCGAGGACCGGCCGGCCCTCGGCCCACAGCGGCGTCGAGCGGAACGACCCCGCCGGCAGCACCAGCAGGTCCCCTGGCCGACCGTCGACGATGCCCGCCACCTGCTGCCACCCCTGCCCGTACGTCACCGGCCGCAACTGCTGCCACAGGGCGCGCGGGGCGTCCGGGACCGCGGCCACGGCCACCGCCGTGACGAGCACCCCGGCGACGACCGGCCGCACGCGCGCGGAGAGGGCCCGGGCGGCGAAGGCCAGCGCGAGCACGGTCGCCGGCAGCGCCAGAGCCACGAACTTCTGGGTGTCCCGCAGCAACCCCGCGCCCGGTACAGCGGTGACCAGTGCCTCCATCGCCGCGAGACCCGGGCGCGTCGCGGCGGCGGCCACCAGCAGCCATGCGGCGAGGGCCACGGGGACCGTCGCGCGCACCACACGGTCACGTCGCGCCCGCCACAGGCCCCGCGCCGCGAGCACCCACACGAGCAGCAGCGCGAACAGCGCGGCGGCCGCCCACCACGTGGCCCGCGAGGGCGGCACGGCCTGGGAGTTCCATATCCCACCCAGCGCGACGACCGAGCCCAGCGTCCCGATCCCCGGTTCGGCGCGGGCAGCGAACGCGGCCACCCCTACGGCCGCCTCCGCTCCCCCACCGGCAGCGCCGCCCGACCCGGCGTCAGGTCCGATCCCGGCCCGGTCACCCGCCGCGGTGAGAGCGGTCGCCAGCCCCCACGGCAGGGCGGTCACGGCAGCCGTAGCCGCCAGCGCTACCGCAGCCCGGCGCCGACGAGCGCCCCCTCCGCCACAGGCCAGCGCCACCACCGCCGCGACGACCGCCAGAACCCACCCCGTCGGCGTGAGCCCGGCGGCGGCCAGCGCAGCACACGCCGCGGCCACCCGGGGCCGGCCCCGGGCGAGCAGAACCGGCATCGACACCACCGCCGCGACCCCCGCCAACAGCGACCAATGACCCTGGAGGAGCCGCTCCACCACGAACGGATTCCACACCGCGCCCACCACCGCCGCTAAGCGCGCCCACACCCCCGTGCCGCTCTCTCCGGGCAACACCCTCCGCACGAGCGCACCCGCCGCGACCGCCAGCCACACGCAGAACACCGCCGTGAGCAGACCCGTCAACGGCCACATCGGGAGCCCGACCGCGTCCAACGCCCGTGTCGCCCACGCCACCGCCACGTCCTGCGGAACCGCCCGCGCCGCCGACTCCCCCAACCCGAGCGCCGCGTCCGACAGTGGCGGCGTCGGCGTGGCCACCCAGTCCCGCAACAGCGGGAAGCCCGGCCGCGCCACCCCGGCCAGCAGAACGCCCGAGACGACCACACCCACCGCGGCGTCCGTCACGGCCGGCCGCGCGATCACGCGGTAAAACCCGGCAGCGGAGGACATGTGCACATTCCACCACGCGCCCCGGTCGCGCCGATCGCACTGGCGGGGTGGCCGACCCGGCGCCACCGCGTCACCCGACCCGCAGGAGAGACCGCGGGACGGCCCCCTACGATCACCGATGTGGACCATCAGGCGCGCGAGGCGGCACCCGGCTCCGCCGCCAGGCGCGTCCTGACCGGCGCGGGCGCGGTCACGGCCGGGTCGATGCTGGCCAACATCGCCGCCTACCTCCTGCATCTCCCGGCCTCCCGGTGGCTCGGCCCCGAGGGCTACGGCGCGTTCGCCGCCTTGCTCTCCGCGCAGTTGCTGGTGGCCGTGCCCTCGCTCGCGCTGCAGGCGGTGGTGGCCCGCGAGCACGTCCGCGGTGTCCCCCGGGACGTCCTGCGCGCGCTCGGCAGACGGGCAGCGCTACTGGTCGCGGTGGTCGCGGCGTCGGTCGTCGTGCCCATGTCCCTGCTGCTCGACACCCCGGTGTGGGCCACGGCCGCAGCGCTGGCCCCTGGCCCGGTGCTGTGCCTGCTCGCCACCGAGCAGGGGCTACTGCAGGGCGCCGAGCGGTTCCGGGCCCTCGGTGTGGTGCTCGCCCTGGCCGGCGCGGGCAAGGTCGCCCCCGCCGTCGCGGTACTCGCCGTCGGCGGCGGTGTCGGACCCGCGCTCGCCGCCGGGGCCGTGGGCGTGGGCGCGGCCTGGGTCGTGGCGGCGCGGGTGACGTCCGGGCCCGCGTTGGCCCCGTCCAGCCTGCGGACGGGAGGGGACTCGGCCGGCGGGGGAACGCTCGGCAAC
The DNA here is from genome assembly GCF_001570845.1 of Dietzia papillomatosis NBRC 105045. NCBI lineage: Bacteria > Bacillati > Actinomycetota > Actinomycetes > Mycobacteriales > Dietziaceae > Dietzia > Dietzia papillomatosis. The sequence continues at coordinate 20,739 of NZ_BCSL01000027.1, forward strand.
TCGGCCGGCGGGGGAACGCGCGGAGACGGGGCGGCTCTGACCTCCCCCGGCGTGGCCGCCGTGCTCGCCGCCGGCCAGGTGCAGCTGGTGATGATGGCCCTCACCTCGGTCGACCTGCTCCTCGCCCGGGCACTGCTGGCCCCGGAGGACGCAGGCCGCTACGCGCTGGGGGCGGTCGCCGCGAAGGCCGCGTTCTGGCTGCCGCAGGCCGTCGGCACGGTGCTCTATCCGCGGATGGCCGATCCGGCCGGACACCGGGGAGCCGTCCGCTCGGCAGTGACGGTCCTGCTGGGCATCGGCGCGGTCGTCGTGATCGGGGCCGCCGTGGCCGCGCCGCTGGTGCCGGTGGTCGTCGGCGAAGACTACCGGCCGGTTGCCGGGCTCCTCTGGGCGTTCGCCCTGCTCGGTGTGACACTGAGCGTCCTGCAGGCGTTCCTGCTGGCCATCATCGCCTCCGACCGGACCGTTGAGGCCGGGATCGCGTGGTGCGGGCTGGTGCTCACCGCAATCGCCGTGTGGTCCGCTCCCCGCGATGTCGAAGGCGTCCTGGCCGCCGCGCTCGTCGCCGTCGTCCTCACCACGGTCACGGCCGGCTGGCGCGCGCTCCGGTCGCGGCCGGCCTGATCCGAGGGCGCTGGGCCGGACCGAGCCCCTCCGGCCGAGCCACGCCACCTATCCACTTGCGACTCGCCTACGGGACCCCGTGGGCGGCGCGTGATCCGATAGGTGGCGCGGTTGCCGGCGCGGTTGCCGGCGCGGCTGACCGAGCAGGGTCGTCGCGAACCGCGTCGGGCTCGCGGCGCGCGATCTGCTCCTCGGACCTCGATTCACCCCTCGCGCCGCGATTCGCTCTCGGAGTTCCTGGGGCAAGACGCAATCAGAAGCGCAGCGCCCGATCCGAGGGGCAGATCGTGGAAGCCGCGCGGTTGGTGTCGCTGTCGGCCGCTCAGCGGTCGCGTCGGCCGCTCAGCGGTCGCGGGTCCGCCGACGAGAAGAGCGTCCCGCACACGCCCTCTCGGGTGATGTGTGCGGAACGCTCTCGTCGATGCTCCAGGCGGCGGGGCCGGCTCAGCTCAGGCCGCCGCCGGCTCAGCTCAGGCGCGCGCCCGGGCGGCGTGACCGCCCGTGCCGCCACGGCCACCGCGCAGACCGAGCACGATGCCGCCGATCAGCGAGATCAGGCCCAGGATGCCGAGGACGGCGGGCACGACGCGGCCGAACGTGTTGAGCGTGTCCGCGCTCTCCTGCGCACCGGCGAGGGTCACCTGCTGCGTCTCCTCGTTCCAGCCGGACTGGAAGCGGACGGCCGTGCGGGTGGGCTCGGCCCTCTCCTCCTCCATGCGGGCCTTGTCGCCGAAGAACGCGTCGGCCTCGGCCTGGTCCTCGGCGAAGAACTGGAAGATGTCCTCCTTGCCGTTGACGATCTGACCGGTGGTCGGGTTCACCCACACCGTGCGGGTGTTGGTGTAGAAGCGGCGCATGTCGACCGCGCGCTCGGGGTCGCCTCCGAGGCCCCACTGCCCGGCGGTCATGCCCTCGCGACGGTAGCTGGCGAGGACCGACTCGACGGCGGGGTCGTAGCCGTCGGAGATGGAGGCGAAGTGGTCACGGATCGAGGACCACATGTCGATCGGGCCGAGCTCCTGGCGGAACTCGTAAGCGTCGATGCCACCGACGGTGGTCTCGCCGACGAACTCGATCGGGTTGGTGGTGAAGGTGCTGGCGTCGAAGTAGTCGTAGGCCCGCTGCTCGGTGTCGAACGGGAACTTGTACTGCAGCCCCTCGCGGACGAAGCCCGTGGGGGCGTCGTCACCGCCCGAGCCGCCGGCCACGACCTGCAGGGTGCTGGTCGCCTCGTCCACGGGCATCGCCGAGACGCGGTCGACGGTCACGCGGTCGATCGTGGCGTTGATCAGCGCCTCGACGTCGTCGCCGCCCTGCTTGTCCTCACGCAGCAGCGACTGCGCGGCCTGCATGGTGATGACGTCGGCGTCCGACGGCTCGACGGCCTGGACGCGGCGCTGCGAGTAGAGCGGAATGTCGTTGTCGATGAAGCACGTGACCGCGAACTGCACGCCGGAGTCGTCGGCCTCGGGCCCGTCGACGGTCTCGACCGTCTCGCCCTCACCCTCGGCGCCCTCGCCCTCGTCGGCGGGGGCCTCGGGCGCCCGGCACTCGGCGCGGTCGGCGTTCAGTTCGGTGGGCGTGTTGGACGCGAGCGCACTGCCCACGAGGACCGCTCCCGGCACGGTGTCGGTGACGGTGGTGCTGTTGATGTCCAGCGGCGTCTTCTTCTGCGCCGGCACGACGAAGAATAGGAGAGCCAGTGCCATAGTGATGAGAAATGCGCCGAGCCCGACGAGGACCATTGCGGGCACCGACGACCTCCGTCCCGCCGAACTGCTCTGACGTGCCATCGTCTAGTCCTCCTGGTGTCGCGCCCTGGGCCCGCCGGGTTACCACCCGGTAACCACCGGGTTGCCTGCCCGGCCGGACCATCATCAGGAGAAGATTAACAGTGATGAAGAACGCATTCGGCACCCCCGACCCCCGAGTCGGCACTCTGCCGTCCGCGACCGGCTTCGCCCCGGCGTTGGAAGGCCTGCGGGCGGTCGCCGCGTTCGCGGTCCTCACGACGCACGTGGCGTTCCAGACCGGCTCCTCCACGGGCTCGTTCGTCCACCGGGTGTGGGGCCGGTTCGACCTGTCCGTGGCCGTCTTCTTCGCGCTGTCCGGTTTCCTGTTGTGGCGGGCGCACGCCCTCCACGCGCGTCGGAGCGGCCCGGGCACCGCCCGTCCGGCGGTGGATTATCTGCGCTCCCGGCTGGTCCGGATCCTGCCCGCCTACCTCGGAGTGGTCGCGGCGGTCTTCCTCCTCATCCCGCAGAACGTCCGCGCGTCAGCTGCGACCTGGGCGTCCAACGTGACGCTCACCCAGGTGTTCGTGCCCGATTCGCTGGTCGAGGGCCTGACGCACGCGTGGTCGCTGTCAGTGGAGATGAGCTTCTACCTGGTACTGCCGCTGTTGTGGTGGGCGCTGTCGCGGCTGCGTGGTCCGGCCGCGCGGTGGCGGATCCCGGCGATCGCGGCGGTGGGGGTGGCGAGCCTCGGCTGGGCGCTCGTGCCGTGGTATGATTTCGGGCTTTCCGAGCGGATCAACGACCAGATCCTGCCCCCGGCGTTCGCGTCGTGGTTCGCGGCCGGGATGATCCTCGCCGAGCTGGTCGCCGCGCCGCCCGGGCGGGTCGCGGCTCTGGCCCGGCACCCGCGGGCGCGGTGGGCGTGGTGGGCGGTCGCGGCCGCCGCGTTCCTCGCCACCACGGTCCCCCAGTGGTTCACCGAGGGCTTCGTCCACCCGTCGGGCCCGGAGTTCGCGGCCCGCACCGCCCTCGGTGCGGTGGTCGCGTTCTGCCTCCTTGCGCCGGTCGCCCTGTCGCCGGACCGGGAGCGGTTCGCCGTTCTGGGCTCGCCGGCCCTCACCACGCTTGGCCGGTGGTCGTACGGCGTCTTCCTGTGGCACGTCCTGGTCCTGCACTTCGCGTTCCAGATCGCGTCGGTGCCCATGTTCTCGGGCCGGATGCTCACGGTCTGGCTGGTCACCGCCGTGATCTCGACGGTGGTGGCGGCGGCGAGTTACGCGCTGGTGGAGGTCCCGTCCCAGCGCTGGCTGGCGCCCCGACGCGCGCCGCGCGGGCGTCCGGCGGACGGCCAGCTCGCGGCGAGCCCCGCGCAGACGAGCCCGGCAACCGTCGCGACCTGAGGCCCGAGGGAGTCCCCGGCGTAGCCGAGCGGGTCCGGCCACGGTGCGCGGGCGAGCAGCGCGGCGCCGGCGACGATTCCCACGCCGGCGCCGGCGACGAGCAGCCGCCGCGCCCGTCCTGCGCCGAGGTGGCGGCTGGCCGCCAGCGCGCAGGCGGTGAGCCCGGCGGTCACCGCGAGCCCGACCGGCCCGGCGAGCAGGGAGCCCACCGCGGCGGTCGCCACGACGGTGACGGGACCGCGGCCGCGCCACGGCGTCGCGCGGGTCCCCGCCCGGTCGCGGTGGCCGCGCGCGAGGAACAGCAGCAGTACCAGCAGCAACGCGAAGGGCCCGGTGAGCAGCGCCCACCGGTACGGCGCGTCGAGCGGGACGGTGAGCACGAGCGTGGCGCCGGTCGCGGCGGCGGGCAGCACCCAGCCCTGCTTCCACCCGTCGACCGTCACGGCCCGCGGGTCGGCCAGGGCGGTGCCGTCGTCGGCGACCAGGTTCGCCCGCCACGCCGGCGAGACCGATTCGGGAACCACCAGGACGCGCTCGCGCGGGGCGGCGGGGACGTGCAGTTCGCGGTGGGCGTCGTCCCACCGGACGGTGGTGACCGCCCGGGTGGGCTGCGCGGCGCCGCCGAGGACGCGCGCGGCGCCGACGGTGGTGGCGCCGGGGCCGTCGGTGGTGGCGCCGGGGCCGTCGACGACGACGAGGCCCACGGTGTCCACCGAGAACGCCTCACCGGGATCCACGGAGACCTCCTGCGGCCCCGCGGGGAGCGGGACCGGGGTCTGGTCGCAGAGTTCGGCCGGGACGGCGCGGCCCTCGAGCAGGGCCCGGCGGGACGCGGTGATCCGCGTGCCCACCACCCGGTCACCGATGCGCAGTCTGGGCCCGTCCTGACAGGTCAGGGTGACGGGGTCGTCGTCGGCGGCGGGCAGCGCGCCGATGCGGGCGCCGGCGGCGTCCTGCACCCAGACCTCGGCGATGCCGGCGGGCACGGGCGCGCCGCCGGGGGTGCGTACGTCGCGGGTGCTGTCGACGCGGACGGTGACGCGGTCGGTGTGGTCGGCGAGGAGGTCGACGACGACGGAGCCGTCCTCCTCGGGTGTGAGCGTGGCGACGTCGACGCGCGTGCGCTGGAGGCCGGTGTCGATCGTGACGACCCTCGGCGCCGCCGGCGCGTCCGAGCGGGGCGCCCACAGGCGCAGTGACCCGACGAGGTGGCGCCCGGGCAGGCGCAGGCCGAGCGACGGCGACGGGGCGTCGGTCGCGTGCCAACTGGTGGAGCGGTCCCCGTCGACGGCCGCCGACGGCGCACCCGCGGGATCGGTGACGAGGGAGTCGCCCTCCGCGCGCACCTGCCGGGCCCGCGAGGCCGGGTCGCCGCGCAGGACGTCGTCAAGGGCGCTGCCCGGGCGCGGGCGCACGAGCAACCGGGGGGCGACGGCGGTGTCGGCGGGGACGTCGAGCAGTCGGGCGAACCGGCCCGGTTCCTCCGGGGCGATCGCGAGGTCGGGGGCGCACCGGGCGGCGCCCGTGGCCTCCTCCGCCCCGGCGAGTCCCTCGACGGGGCTGCCGCCGTGGACGCAGTCGGTGCGGCCGGCGAGCTCCTGCCGCAGCAACCAGCCCGACGGCGCGCGGGTGTCGTCGGCCCGCTCGGGCAGGGCGATGGTCCGCAGCAGCGGGATGTCCTCGCCGCCGGCGGCGAGCCCGATCTCGGAGACCTCGAAGTACGTGCCGCGGCCTCCGTCGGCGACGCCGGTGACCGTGACCCGGACCTGCTCGGTGGGGCCGGGCGGCAGGGCGACGGTCGTCTCCTCGTCGGCGCGCGGGTACACCGTGGTGGTGCCCGTGTCGGTGCGGACCTCGAGCGCGGTGACCTGCGGGCCGACGGCCGGCGCGGGGACGGTCAGCCGCAGGACCGCGCGGTCGACGGGCTCGGGCAGGTCGATGGCGATCCACTCGCCGAACGCCGAGCCGTATCCGCCGGAGCGCCACGCGGTGTCCGGGTCGCCGTCCACGGCCGCGGCCACGGAGTGTGAGGGCCGCACGGGGCCGGTCTGTGCGGAGTCGGCCGCCGAGGACGACACGCTCACCCTGGCGTCCCGCCAGCGGGCCCGGGTGCGCGATGGCTCGTCGCCGGCGACGCTCGCCGAGTAGTCGGGGACCGCGCCACGGCTGCGCCGTGGATCGCCCTCGGCCCGGACGGCGGAGGAGTTGTGGTCGAGCCGGCCGAAGTCGGTCTCGCGGTCGGTCGGCGAGTCCGTGAGCACCGGCGCCGTGGAGGCCAGCGGCCGCGGCCTCGGGAACGGGTCGGACGCGGGGTCGACGCCGGCCGCGAGCGCGTCGGCCTCGAGCAGCCGCGTCACGCGCGGCGGCGAGCCGATGGTGTCCTGCTCGGCGAGCAGGTCGTCCAGCCGGGACAGGGCCTCCGGCCCGCCCGCGACCACGGGCAGGTCGCGAACCTCCACCGTGTACGGGGCGGTCGCCGACCGGGGCGGTCCGGGCGGCGTCGCATCCGAACCCAGGCGGGAATCGACCCGGTAGATCTCGATCGCCGGATACGCCGGCCGGAGCCCGGAATCGTGGACGACCACCTCGTCGTCGTCGCCACCGTCCCCGCCGCGAGCCACTCCCGCGCCGCCGTCACCGCCGGTGACCTCGGCACCGACGTCGTCCCCCCGCGCGGCGACCGGCTCGCCGAACTCGGCGACCTTCACGAGCCCGGGCGAGCCGTCGACGGCCTGGTGGACCAACGCCGGGCGCGGCGCGGCGGAATCCACCGACAGGTCGTTGCGCACCACCAGGTACCCGATGCCCAGCGAGGCCAGCGTGGCGGCCATGCCGGGCGCCGCGCGGCCGTCGGCGAGGCGGCGCTGCACGGCGTCGAGAGCGCGGATCGCGGGGGCGGGCTGCAGCGGCACGGAGTCCCGCACCGCCCACGGCGTCTCGGCCAGCGGCTGGAGCGGCTCGTCGCGGGTGACGCCCCAGACCTGACGGCCGAACGAGGCTCCCGGGACCACGAGCGCGCGGGTCGTGGCCGCCGGGTCCCGGTCCTCGGTGCCCGGGCGGTCGACCGGCGCGTTCTCCGACAGCCACGCGGCGGCCTGCGGCCAGTGATCGGGCAGCTCCTCGTGCGAGCCCACCGGCGCGAGACGCCCGAGCCACGCCGGCGCGACCGACACGCCCGCCGCGAGCACGACGATCATCGCCACGGCAACCGCCCGGTCGCGCTCCGGATGGGCCAGCGCGCCGGGGGCCCGCTCGCGGTCGAGACCGCCGAGCAGACGCGTGAGCAGGTGCGCGACGCCCAGTGCGAGCGGCAGGCGCAGCAGCGGCTCGAACTTGTGGACGTTGCGCAGTGGGGCCCCCGCCCCGTCGAGGAGGGCGCGCACCGTCTCGGCGAGCCCGCCACCGGCCGGACCCACCCACGCCGCCGACATCGCCACCAGGCCCACCGCCGCGATCACGAGCAGACGGCCGCGCGCGGGCATCCCCCGCAGCAGCAGACCCACGACCCCGGCCGCCGCCAGGACACCGGTGGCCAGGACGAACGCGGGCTCGCTGGTGAGATCCGCGCCGGCGGTGCGGTCCGTCGACACGAACGGCACCCACGTCGCGGCCCCGCGCAGCACCTCGGTCACCGACGCCCACCTGGTGGTGACCTCGGCGGACTCGATGTAGTCCAGGAACGGCGGCGACACCCGGCCGAGCAGCACCAGTGGAACCGCCCACCACACGCACACCGCCGCGGACAGCGGCACCCACCACGCGGCCAACCGCGCCCACGTCCGGCCCGGCCGGTGCAGCGCCCACCACAGGACCGCGGGCAGGCACGCCACCGCGGTCGCGACGGCGTTGACGGCACCCATCAGCGCCAGCGCGAGCGCGGCGCCGGCCCCGCCGCGACGCGGTGACATCCGGCCCTGCAGCACCCGGATGACCGGCAGCAGCACCCACGGCGCCAGGGCGACCGGCCAGATCTCCGACGAGATCGACCCCAGGTCGCCGAGCATCCGCGGGGCGAGCGCGTAGAGGACACCCGCGACCGGGCGCGTGACGCGGGTGCCGATGCGCAGCGCGGCGGCCACGCGCACCACGCCCACGTACGCGACGGTGAGCACGACCGCCCACCACAGGCGCTGGGTCAGCCACGCGGGCATCCCCGCCAGGTCGAACAGGGCGAAGAACGGCCCCTGCGGGAACAGGTAGCCGTAGGCCTGGTTCTGGACCTGGCCGGCGAAGGACAGGCCGGTCCACAGGTGGGTGGCCTGGGCGAGGAAGCGGCCGGGGGCCGCGACGAGGTCGTACTTGGTGTCCGGGGCGATCAACCCGGGGGACTGCAGACAGGCCAGCAGCAGGAAGGCGAGGAACGCGACGACCGCGTCACGCGCACCGGCGCCGAGACGGGCCCCGCGGATCACCTACGCCGGCGTGCAGAGAGTCGAGAGCTGCGGGCGTCAGCGCGCGCCGTACTCGACCTGGCCGAGGAGGGCCTGGTCGGCGGGCGGTTGCGGCACGTCCGGGATGGAGTTCTCGGCCATCGTGGTGTTGACCCCGAACGCGACGATGCCGCCGAGGACGATTCCGCCGACTGCGCTGGCGAGCGCTCCGGTGCCGAAGCTCATCGTGGTCTCCCTGGGGTTCACGTAACGGTGGGTGTCCTGCGGTGTCGTCGAGACACCGATGCCGGAAGCGTAACACCCGTCGGGGCGCCGGATCCGGGGAGCGGCTCCCACGAGTCCTTACCGGCGGGTAAGTTGAGTGTGGCACATGACACCGCGACCCGCCGGGAGGAGACCTGTGACGACGGGGACCAAACGCATCCCACGTGCGATCCGCGAGCAGCAGATGCTCGACTCCGCGATCCGCGTGTTCTCCGATCTCGGCTACCGATCGGCCTCGATGGACACCATCGCCCGCCACGCGAGCATCTCCAAGCCGATGCTGTACCTGTACTACGGCTCCAAGGAGGAACTGTTCGCGGCGTGCGTCGTCCGCGAGTCCGGTCGGCTGATCGACCACCTCACCGCCGCCGCCACCGGCAGTGCCGGCCCCCGCCGACGGCTCGAGGACGTCGTCCAGGCGTTCCTCGAGTTCGTCGACGCCCACACCGACTCGTGGAATGTGGTCTACCGTCAGGCATTCGCCGAACCCCAGTTCAGGGAGGAGGTCGAGAAGACCCGGACGGTACTGGTCGACCTCACCACCGATCTGCTCGCGCAGAACTCGGGCGACGAGCGCGGCCGCGAGGTGCTCGAGGTGGTCGCCACCGCCCTGGTCGGTGCAGGCGAGGCGGTCGCGGACCGCGTCGCCCACCGGTCGATCCCCACGTCGGTGGCCGCCGCTGTCGTCGTGGAACTCGCCTGGCGCGGCCTCGCGGGCGATCCGACCAAGTCACTCACCACGCCCACAGAGGAGAAGTCGTGACCGACAAGACCACCGTCACCGGCCGCCGGTCCGGGGCCGCCCGCACACTCAGCCCGGCGGACCTCGCGCGCGGCCTGCCCTCCCTCGCCGCCGACCTGCCGTCCGTCCTCAACGGGCTGCGTATCGTGCGGACCTCCCGCAGCACGGACAAGGTCTCGATCGGGCGCCGTTTCCAGAAGCTGGCCGCCGCCCGGCCCGACGCGCCTTTCATCAAGTTCCTCGGCACGGAGATCAGTTACGGCGAGGCCAACCGCCGCGCCAACCGGTTCGCCGCGGTCCTCAAGGCCCGCGGCGTGACGCGCGGCGACACGGTCGGCATCTGTATGGGCAACCGTACCGAGGTACTGCTCGCGATCCTCGGCGCTGTCAAGGTCGGCGCCTCCGTGGGCCTGCTCAACCACCACCAGCGCGGCGAGGTCCTCGACCACTCGCAGAACATCCTCAAGTCCACGCTCGTGCTGGTCGGCGCCGAGTGCGTGGAGGCCGTGCAGTCCGTGCCGCGCGAGAACTGGATCGGCGAGCTCCTCGCCGTCAGCTCCGAGGTCGACCTTCCGTTCCGCGACTTCACCGCACGCCACCGCCCTGACGAGCTGGCGGACCTGACGTGGCTCGAGGACGAGCTCACGACCCTCGGCGACGACGTCGGGGACGTCAACCCGCCGGAGGCCGATGAGACGGTCGGCACGGAGACCGCGTACTACATTTTCACCTCGGGCACGACGGGCCTGCCCAAGGCCTCGACCATGTCCCACTACCGGTGGAACAGGGCGATGGCCGGCTTCGGTCTGTCCGGCGTGCGACTGAAGAAGGACGACGTCCTGCTCAGTCCGCTGCCGATGTATCACAACAACGCACTCACGGTGGCCCTCGGCTGCGTGCTCGCCTCCGGGGCGTGCCTGGCGATCGAGGAGCACTTCTCGGCGTCGAAGTTCTGGGACCAGGCCCGCGCGACCGGGGCGACCGCCGCCATCTACATCGGCGAGATCTGCCGCTACCTGCTCAACCAGGATCCCGGCCCGGGCGACCGCGACCACTCGATCCGCGTGATGACCGGCAACGGGCTGCGGCCCGAGATCTGGGACGAGTTCCAGGAGCGCTTCGGCGTCGGCCGGATCTGTGAGTTCTACGCGGCCAGTGAGTGCAACATCGCGTTCGTCAACGCGTTCAACGTCCCGCGCACCACCGGGTACTGCCCGATGGACTTCGCGATCGTCGACTACGACCCCGAGACGGGCGAGCCCCGCCGCGGCGAGGACGGCCGGCTGCGGAAGGTCGGCAAGGGCGAGATCGGCCTGCTCATCAGCGGGATCTCCGACTCGCAGCCCTTCGACGGCTACACGGATGCCGAGGCCACGGAGAAGAAGATCGTCCGCGACGCCTTCAGCGACGGCGACGCCTGGTTCGTCTCGGGCGACCTCATGCTCGACCAGGGCCTCAAGCACGCCTCCTTCGTCGACCGCCTGGGCGACACCTTCCGCTGGAAGGGCGAGAACGTGGCGACCACCGAGGTCGAGGCCGCGATCAGCGCCCGCCCGGAGGTCGACCAGGCCGTGGTCTACGGCGTCGCGGTCCCGGACGCCGACGGCAAGGCCGGCATGGCGGCGATCCGCCTGCACGACAAGTCGGACTTCGACGGCGCGGCGCTCGCCGAGCACCTGCGGGACTCCCTGCCGTCGTACGCGGTCCCGCTGTTCATCCGGCTGTCCAAGGAGCTCGAACACACCTCCACCTACAAGAGCCGCAAGACCGAACTGCGCGCGCAGGCGTTCGACACCTCGACGTTCGACGACCCGCTCTACGTGCTGTCCAAGGAGAAGGGGTACGTCCCGTTCTACGATGGCGCGGAGAACGACGTCGTCGCCGGCACGGTCTGACCCACAGCCCCGTGCCCGGGCCCTTTAGCAGCAGCGCCGCAGGGCCGGCCGGCGTTCCCACCAGGAGGTATCGCCGCCGCATGCCCAGCCGTCCCGCGACCCGCCGTCCCGCGGCCGGCCGTCGCGCACCGGGCCGTCAGGTGCCGGGCCGCCGCATCCCGCGCACCCGGGCAGACCTGTCCCGCCGCTCGCTGCTGATAGGCCTGTCGGCCGCGCTCGGCGGGGCGGCGGGGTGGGCTCTCACGTCGGTGATCGGGCGGGGTGACGACGACGAGGACCTCGATCGCGGCCAGAGCGCCGAGTCCGTGGCCCCGCGCCCGTACGTGCCGCCGGAGGGTGCGGTCCCCGTGCGCGAGCCCCGCCGGTTCCACTACGCCGATCCGGGCGATACGGACGGGCAGTCGTTCGGGGACCTGTACCTGCCCGACTCGGCGAACCCCGCGCTGCCGGTGGTGGTGCTCGTCCACGGCGGGGGCTGGAAGGACTCGCTCGGCCTGACATACATGGAGAACCAGGCCCGCGACCTGGCCTCATTCGACGTGGCGGTGTGGAACGTGGAGTACCGGCGGGTGGACTCCGGCGGCGGCTGGCCCACCACGGTGGCCGACGTGTGCGACGCCGTCGACCACCTCGCCGAGGTCTCCGCGCAGCTCGGCGATCGGCTCGATCTGCGCCGGGTCGTGGTGGTCGGGCACTCCGCGGGCGGGCACCTGGCGCTGTGGGTCGCCGGCCGGGCGCGGCTGCCGTCCTCGCTGCCCGGCTCGAGGCCGGTCGTGCCGGTGTCCGGCTGTGTCTCGCTGGCGGGGGTCGCGGACCTGCTCATGGCCGAACGCGCCGGCGACAGGTACGTCCACGATCTCCTCGGCGGGCGCCCGGGCGACCGCCGGCAGCGGTACGTCGACGCCTCCCCGGTGACGCACCTGCCCGCCGGGGTCCCGGTGGTGTGCGTCCACGGCCGCGAGGACAAGGTCGTGCGTCCCGAGCAGTCCGAGTCCTACGTCCGGGCGGCGCGCCGGGCCGGCGATCCGGCCCGCGTCTCGCTCGTACCCGGTGGCCACGACCCGTGGGGCGACATCACCGGCACCGTCTGGCACGACACCCGCGACACCATCCTCGCGATGGCACGCCGTAGCCCCGACCCCGCGGGCTGAGCGCAGGGGCAGACCCGCGCGTGCAGCGCACCCGCACGAGTCCGACCCGCCTGCTCAGACCCAGCCGGTGTCCACGCGGATCCGCTCGAGCCGGCGGTAGGAGATCAGCCACCGCCCGTCCACGCGGCGGTACCGCTCGTGATAGTGCCCCCAGCCGTGGAGCCGGCGCTCGCGGTCGCCGACGCGCCACCAGAGCCGGTCCTCCATGGCCCAGATCCCGCTCGCAGTGGGTTCGCCGGTCTCCGGGTCGGGGCCGGTGAACTCGAGCAGCGGGGTGTGGCCGTGGTGGACGCTGGTCACCGGGCTGGAGCCGTCGAGGGTCTCGCGAATCGCGGCAGTGAGCGCGTCGCGGCCGCGCACCTCGGCGGCGCCGCCGCTGGCCGCCCACGACTCGCTCACCACGTCCTCGGTGTGGCACGGCCCGTAGGCGTCCCACTGCTTGGTGTCCATGACGTACAGGCGGCGGGCGAACACCGCGCGGATCGCCTCGAGGTCCGCGGCGCCGAACTCGTGCGCGCTCACGTCATCGTGCGCGCTCACGTCGTGTAGTCGGCGTTGATCGAGATGTACTCCCGCGTGAGGTCGCAGCCGTAGACCGTGCAGGAGCCGTCCGCGGCGCCGCCCTCCACGCCCAGGTCGACGGAGATGGTGACCTCCTCGGCCCGCATGATCTCGGTGAGCCGCTCGAGCTCCGCCTCACCGGGGAAGGCGGGATAGGTCTCGAGGTCGCCGAAGACGATCCGCACCCGCTCGGGGTCGATGTCCGTGTCGTCGTGGCACTTGCCGATCGCCATGGCCACGCGGCCCCAGTTGGGGTCGGCCCCGTGGACGGCGGTCTTGACCAGCGGCGAGTTGAGGATCGCCTTGGCCACGCGCTTGGCCTGCGCGCGGTCGCGCGCGCCCGTGACCTCGACGGTGAGCAGTTTGGTGGCGCCCTCGCCGTCGCGGGCCAGCTGCCGGGTGAGGTCCAGGCAGACCGCCTCGAACGCCTCGCGCAGCTCGACCTCGCCGACCGGATCGCCCGCCCCGCTGGCCAGCGCGATGGCCGTGTCGGAGGTCGAGGTGTCGGTGTCCACGGACAGGCAGTTGAAGGTCTCGTCCACCGCGGCCCGGAACGCCGAGTCCAGCACACCCGGCTCCACTGCGGCATCGGTGAACAGCACGGCGATCATCGTTGCCATGTCCGGTTCGATCATCCCGACACCCTTGGCGATGCCCACCACCTGAGCGGTGCCGCCCGTCGTCGTCGTCACCTCCACCCGCGCGGTCTTGGGGTGGGTATCGGTGGTCATCATCGCGGTCGCCAGCGCGACGGCGTCGGCGTCGAACGTCGCGCCCGCCAGGCCGTCGAGGTGCGCGCGCAGCTTGTCCATCGGGTAGCGGCGGCCGATCACGCCGGTCGAGGCGATGAGCAGCTCCCCCGGGGCCACGGCGATGGCGTCGGCGGCGCGCTCGAGCACCTCCCGCGCGTCGGCCATTCCCTGCTCACCGGTGGCGACGTTGGCGTTCTTGGCCACCACGACCACGCCGCGCGCCGTACCGCTGGCGGCGTTCTGTCGGCTGAGCACGACCGACGGCCCCGCGAAGAGGGAGCGGGTGAACACCGCGGACGAGGCCGGGGAGGGGCCGTCATTGACGACGACGAAGACGTCGTCACCGCGCTCGCGCAGTCCCGCGGCCCCTGCGTGCGCGCGGAAGCCTGGCGGGAGCGGGACGGGGTCGTGGGCGGGCTGCGTGGGCGGCGTCATGTGCTCCATTCTTACTGCCGCACCCCGGCGCCCGCCGCCACCCCGCTGGAACTCCCGAGCTCCCTGGCGATGACCGTGCAACACGCAGGCCCACCCAGTGGATGTACTTGTGAGCCACATCACAGTAGAAGCCCTGGGTGCCCGGTTCATCGCGACCGCCTTCGGCTCCTGATTCGACCGACCCCCGGGCCAGATCCGGACCGGGGCCACGCACGCCGGACCCCGGTCCGGCCCCCACCCGCCGCGCCGGCGCCCGCCATCCACGGGCGCCGGCGCCGCTGATATCCGTGGCGCACCCCACAGCTCCAGTCACTGCGCACGGCATTCGGCGAAATATGCATTAGATCACACCATAAATGTTTGCAGACCTCCGACGTAGGTTGATAAAGATTCCGACGTCGGCGCCAGCGCCCACAGGGCAGGCCTGTCACCGATGTCGGGTAACGACTCGGACCCGGATCCGGATGTACCTCACGAGTCCGCAAGCAGGACTGCACCACGGAAGCGGCGCACCCCGGCGCCGCTCAGAGCGAAAGGATCATCACATGATCGAGCAGATTTTCAACGGCATCCTCGGCTTCTTCAACAGCCTCATCGACACCGGCTCCACCGCGGCCCAGGGCTTCGTCAGCACCGGCTCCACCGCGGCCAAGGGCGTCTACGGCACCGTCACCGGCTCGCTCGGCGACATCGTCGGCTCGCTCTGAGCTGAGTGATCCCGGGCCTTCGGGTCCAGATCTACGCAACGACACCGGCAGCCGCCTCGCGCGGGTGCCGGTGTCGTACATTTCAGCCGGCCCTCCCCCTTTTCGCCGGATCACTCGATACATAGTGCGACGCGTGAAGTGATCTAGATCACATTAACCGAGACCGCGACTTCACCTGCAAAAGTAAACGATTCCCTCGGACCTTGGGCCCTCTTCGGCGTCCGAGCGGATGAAACGGCCCGGCCAGCTACGTAGCGTCTGGTGGTGAGATCTTGAGGGACCAACGGTCCGCAGGATCCTCACGCCAGACCGAGCGGCGCATCCGGCGCCGCCCCTGACGAAAGGACCATCACCATGGGTTCCATCCAGACTTTCCTCCCCGGCCTCGCCACCGGCTCCGACGCCGTGAACACCGGCTCGCAGGTCGTCGACGCGGGCGCTGGCCTCTTCGCCGACGTCCTCGAGACCCTCGGTGGCTTCGTCACCCAGATCACGGGCTCGCTGTCCTGATCTGGTTGACTGCGGGCCACTAGCGCCCGCCTTCAACACCCCGGCGCCGGCATTCGTCTTCGGACGGATGCCGGCGCCGTGCATTTCACTACACTCGGGGCCATGGAGCTCGACCTGTCCCGCCACGTCGCCGCCGACCCCGACACCGTGTGGTCCGTGCTCACCGACATCCCCGAGGCGCACCGGACGCTCAGCGGGGTAGTGGCGGTCGAAATCCTCACGACCGGCCCCTATGAGCCCGGCCTGCGGTGGCGCGAGACCCGCAAGATGTTCGGGATGAAGGCCACCGAGGAGATGATGGTGATGGCCGCCGAGCCGCCTCACTCCACCACGATCGTCGCCGAGAACGGCGGGACCGAGTACACGACCGTCTTCACCATCACACCCGACGCCGAGGGCGGGTCGACGCTCCGGATGCGCTTCGGAGCCGAGACTGCCCACGCTCCCGCGGTCTCCCGCGTCGTCATGGGGCTCATGGGAAAGTTCGCCGAGAAGTCCACCCGCAAGACCATGGAGCAGGACCTCGCCGACATCGCGGCCGAGGCCGAACGGCGGGCCTCCTCTTCCTAGCCGCCGTGGGCGCGTACCTGACCTACTCGGCCCAGCCCGCCTGCTCGCCCGCGCGGTCCCACAGCTCCGCGACGACCTCCGCGGCCGGCTGGTCGGCGTAGGCGTCGGCGGCCCGCCAGCGCGATCCCGCCCACAGTGGCGGCACCTCGATGTCGCCCGCCCGCGCGGCGGCCTTGCGCATCGGGCCGGTGAGCAGGTGCAGGTGCGGGTACGCCGCCGGCGCGGCCTCGTGGAACTCCGCGACGAACTCGTTGACGAGCGCCCGCGCGTAGCGACCGGTGTAGCAGCGGGTCGGCCGCGACTCGGTGAACCGGGGGTCGCCGAGCGCGGACCGGTGCAGTGCGCTCGTGCCCGCCTCAGGGGTGCGCAGCAGCACGGTCCCGAGCTGGACGCCGTCCGCGCCCGCTGCGAGCACGGCGGCGACGTCGTGCGGGGTGCTGATCCCGCCGGCGGCGACGAACTGCACCTCCGGCAGTGCCTCGCGCACCGCCCGCACCAGTTCCACCGTCGTGATGTCGTCGGGCTCCTCGCCCACCGTGGTCGTGGAACGGTGCCCGCCGGCCTCCGCGCTCTGGACCGACAGCCAGTCCGCCCCGGCCTCGACGGCCCGCCGCGCGTCGGCGACGCCTGCCACCGTCACGACCACGGTCGTGCCCACGTCCTGTAGAGCACGGACCATGCCGGGCTCCGGGATGCCGAAGGTGAACGAGACCACCGCGACCGGGTCGTCCAGCAGCGCGGCGAGCGTGGCTTCCTGGTCGAAGTCGGTGAAGCCCGGCGACTCCGCGAGGGCCACCTCGAGCCGCCTGGCGACCGGCCCGATCGCCTCGGCGTAGCGCTCGACCGCCTCGGGACCGCCCGCCGCCGCCAGCGCTGCGTCGGAGTCGGCGCGATCCAGCAGGAACACGTTGACGCCGAACGGCGCGTCGGTGAGCTCGCGGACGCGCCCGATCTCCGCTCTGGTGTCGGCGGCGTCGAGGTAACCGGAGCCGATCATGCCCAGGCCCCCCGCCTCGCCCACCGCGGCGATGAGTTCGGGCGTCGTGGGGCCGCCGGCCATCGGCGCCCCGATCACGGGCCGGCGCAGATGCGACGGGAGCAGGCGGCGGTGGTTCTGGCCCTGCGGGGCCCGGTCGGACTGTGTCTGGTGCTCGGTCATGTCCGTGACGCTACGCCCGGGGTCACCGCCCTGGGGCGGGTGACGGCGTAGACCACACCGCCGACGACGAAGACGACGAGGCCTCCGACGACCGACTGCCAGGGCAGGCTCCCGGCGACGATCACGCATCCGACCGCGCCGAGCACCGGCACCCAGGCCGGCAGTCCGCGGCGCCGTCGATCAAGACGCAGGGCCGCGGTGTTCGCGACGAGGTAGTAGATCAGGACGGCGAAGGAGGAGAACCCGATCGCCTGCCGTACGTCGGCCGCCAGGACGATCACGGCCACCACCACGCCCACGCAGATCTCGGCGACGTACGGCGTCCGCGTGGTGGGGTGCACTGCCGCCAGCGGAGCGGGCAGGTGCCGGTCCCGCGCCATCGCCAGGGTCGTGCGGGAGACGCCGAGTACTCCGCCCAGCAGGGCCCCGAGCGCGGCGATCCCGGCGGCGATCCGCACCACGGGCGCGAGCACCTCCCCGGCCGGGACCCGTTCAGCGGCGTCCAGCACGGGCGCGGCGCTCGCGGCCACGCCTTGCACCCCGAGCACGTGGACCGTCGCGGCGAGAACGATCGCGTAGACGGCGATCACGACGCTGATGGGGATGACGACCGCTCTCGGGATCGTGCGGCCCGGATCGCGCACCTCCTCCCCGAGCGTGGCGATGCGGGCGTACCCGGCGAAGGCGAAGAAGCAGAACCCCGCGCCGCCCAACACGCCGAGTATGCGCCCGGGCAACGCCTCTCCGTCGACGGCGGGCACTGCCGCGGGCGCCGCCGCCCCTGGCACTGCCGATGAGCCGGCCGACGAGACGAACGCCGCCACCACGAACACTGCTAGTGCCGCCAGCACGACGCCGACCAGTACCTTCGACGCCGTGGCCGTGCGCTGCACCCCGAGAACCGACAGCACCGTCAGCGCCAGCACGGCCACCGCGGCGACCACCGAGGACTGCTCCGGCCAGAGGTACAGGCCCACGGTCAGGGCCATCGCCGCGCAGGACGCCGTCTTGCCCACCACGAATCCCCAGCCGGCGAGAAACCCCGGCAGCGGGCCGAGCAGTTCGCGACCGTAGACGTAGGTCCCGCCCGCCGCGGGGAACTGCGCTGCCAGGCGAGCGGAGGACAGGGCGTTGCACACGGCCACCACGGCGGCCACCGCGAGTGAGGCCCACACCCATGAGCCGGCGCGTGCGGCGGCGGGCGCGAACGCCACGAACACGCCCGCCCCGATCATGGCACCGAGGCCCACCACGACGGCATCGGACGGCCCCAGTCTGCGGTCGAGAGTCGAGTCCATCCACACACCATCGCAGCCGCAGGTGGACGAGACGTGAACTCCTCGACCGTGGTCCCCCGCCGCGATTCAGCCCTGCCCCGGGCGCTGGTCAATTCCGAACACGTCTCCGGCGGCAGGGGCAGCGTCGGGCAGGCGATCGATTTCGGCAGCAGAGCGCTCGAGATGGTCGGACGCTGACCCGATGCCGGGACGCCCGGGCGCCCCTGGGACACCACCCATGGTCGGAGTGCGCGGGACCAGCGCGGTCCCCGAGTCGACCCCGGATACAGTGGGGGCGTGTCCCCCACCCGCCGGCTCCGTGTGGCGGTGGCCGCCCTCGCTGCGGGGTTGACATTGGTCGGGTGCGCCCCCGGGGAGCCCGCCGCGCCCGGCTCGGACCCCACCGCCGCCGCCGCGGCCGCTCCTGCTCCGCAGGCGACTGCCGCCCCGGCCGCTGATCCCGGTGGCCACAGGTCGGCACCCCCGCCCGGATGCGTATCTCCGCTGGACGGGCTGACGCAGCGTCAGCGGATCGCCCAGCTGTTCACCGTCGGCGTGAGTTCCATGGCCGACGCCCGTCGAGCGGTCGAACAGCACTCGATCGGCGGCATCTTCCTCGGCGGTGACGTGGTGGGCGAGGTGGTCTCCGGCGATGGGCTCGCCCGACTGCAGCACGACTCGCCCCTACCCCTGCTCGTGGCGATCGACGAGGAGGGCGGGCGCGTCTCCCGCATCGCGCCGTATGCCGGCCCGCTGCCGTCCGCCCGCGTGATGGCCGCGACCATGAGCCCCGATCAGGTCCGGGCGGCTGCCCGCGCCCGAGGGGAGTTTCTCCGCGGGATGGGCGTGACCGTCGATTTCGCGCCCTCCCTCGACGTGTCCGAGCAGCCGGACGGCGCGGTGATCGGTGACCGCTCCTTCTCCCCCGACCCCGCCCGCGTCGTGTCCTATGCCCGTGCGTTCGCCGCCGGCCTGCGTGACGCTGGCATCGCCCCGGTGTTCAAGCACTTCCCGGGGCACGGACGCTCCTCCGGCGACAGTCACCACCGCTCGGTGACGGTGCCCCCGCTCGACGAGCTCATGACCCACGATCTGCGGCCCTTCGCGGCACTCGCCCGGACCCCCGGCGCGGGCATGATGCTCGGCCACCAGCAGGTCCCCGGCCTGACCGGGGTCGACCGGCCCGCGTCGCTCTCGCCCGCCGCGTACCGGCTGCTGCGAGAGGGCCACGGCTACGGCGCCCCGCCCTTCGATGGCCCGATCTTCACCGACGACCTGTCCGGCATGCGCGCCGTGACCGACGCGTTCGCGCTGCCCACCGCCGTGACCGAATCCCTCATCGCCGGGGCGGACTCCCCGCTGTGGATCACGACGGCCGGGCTCGGTGAGACCCTGGACGCCGTCGAACGCGCCGTGGCCGACGGCACCCTCAGCCGGCGGGCGCTGGACCGGTCGCTCGAACGCATGGCGACCCTGCGGGGAATCCCGGTGTGCGTGGGCGGCCCCGCCACCGGGTTGCTCGAGCATGACGGTTCGCTGGCCCCGCCGTTGCGCGACCTCCCGCCGCGGGCGGGCCTGGCGCCCCTGCCGGCGTGACCCGGGTCGGGGCGCCGCTGCCGGGTCAGCCCGCGCCCGGCAGCGGAGCCCAGACCCCCGACGTGCCGCGGCGGTGCGAGTCCACAAGGTGCGTATCCACCACGCCAATGGCCTCCAGGAGGGCGAAGACCGTCACCGGTCCGACAAAGCTGAACCCCCGTCTCTTGAGCTCCTTGGCGAGCGCCTCCGACTCCGGCGACCGGGTCGGCACCTCGTTCATGGTCCGCGGCTCGGGTGTCGCCTCCGGCCGGTAGGACCACACGAGCTCCACCAGGCCGCCGTCGGATCGCAGCGCGACCACGGCGCGCGCGTTGGCGACGGCGGCGTCGATCTTGCGGCGATTGCGCACGATCCGCGTGTCGGCCATGAGCCGCGCGACGTCCTCTTCGCCGAAGGCCGCCACGGCGTCCGGGGCGAACCCCGCGAACGCCTCGCGGAACGCGGGCCGTTTGCGCAGGATCGTGACCCAGCTCAGCCCGGACTGGAACCCCTCGAGGACCAGCCGCTCGTACAGGCCGGCCTCGTCCCGGACGGGCATGCCCCACTCGGTGTCGTAGTACTCCCGCAGCAGCGGGTCCCGCGCCGCCCACGGGGGCCGCCTCAGCCCGTCCTCGCACAGCACGGAGCCGGAAGGCGCGGTCGTGGTGATCTGCACGTCGTCGATCTGCATGTCGTCTCCCTCGTCGGTCGGACCACCGGCGATGGTGGTCGCCGTCACCCTAGGACCGGACTATGACAGCACCCCGGTGAGCTGGACGATGCGGACGACGGCCAGCACGGTCAGCGCCACGCCCACGACCAGGGTGAGCACCCGCCCGGCCACGCGGCCGTAGGACAGGAACCGGTCGATGCGACGGGACGCCGCACCGATGCTGCCCGACGGCACCCGCGACAGCGCGATGATCAGCCCGGTGCTGGGCAGGATCGCGATGACCGCGAAGAACAGGATCTGCAGCAGCTTGGACCACCACGGACTCTCGGCGAACGAGATGAGCACCATGCCCGCCGCGAACGGCGCGGATGTCCCCGACTGGATGACGCCGAGCGCGATGCCGGTGGCCATGATTCCGAATTTCTGCAGGACGTTCTGGGTGAGCGGGGCCTCGACGCTCTCCTCCTTGGCCTCCGCGGGCCGGCGCAGGCCCATGACGGTGATGACCAGGCCGATCACGCCCAGCGCGATCATCGCCCACAGGTTGTAGAACAGGCTCCGGACGAACTCCTGGTTGTTGCCGATCACCCACACGGAGATCAGCGAGAGCAGCACGATCCCGCAGAACGCGCCCCCGGTGAACCGCGCCGCCCGAGGGGCGAACGCGATGCCGCGGCCGGCCGACGTCAGCCACAGCCCCGCGATGACGGCGAAGGCCAGGAGATTGAGCGAATCGATCGCCGCGAAACCCAGCAGGCTGAGGTAGTACTGCACCGGGTCACCCTACCGGCGGCCGAGCTCGTCGTCGTCGTACTCATCGTCGCGGAGGCCGTCGTCCCTCTCGCCGCGCGGTCGGCCGAACACCGACCGCTCCCGGCGCCGCAACACGTCCAGGTCCCGCACGGTCCAGGTGCGCACGGGCGCCGGCACGCGCCACTGTCGGGCCCACGCGACCATCCGGAAGGCGAACACCAGCACCGACAGCACGGTCGCCGATACCGGCCCCCACACATCGGTGGACACGGCGACGGCCGTGAGCGCGGCGCCGGTCGCCGCGGGGATCACGTACAGGTTCGACCCGCTGAACACGGCCGGGATCTCGTTGGCCACCACGTCGCGCATCAACCCGCCACCGACCGCGGTGACCACGCCGAGCAGCAGCGCCGAGGCCACCGGCATGCCGTGATCCAGCGCGCGCGCCGTGCCGAACGTGCAGAACAGGCCCAGGCCGGCGGCGTCGCACGCCACGATGAGCGTCTGCACCCGGTGGATGACCGAGCCCAGCAGGTACACCACCACGACGGCGACCAGTGGCGGAACGAGGTACACGGGCTTGGCCAGCGCGAGCGGCGTGACGCCCAGCATGACGTCGCGGATGATGCCCCCGCCGAGCCCCGCGAGCAGGCCCAGGATGAACCCACCGGTGATGTCGATGTCCTTGCGCGCGGCCAGCAGGTTGCCCGAGAGGGCGAAGAAGAACACGCCCATCAGGTCGAACCACAGGACCAGCGGCGACGTCTCCACGGTCGGTCCTAGACCACCGCGTTCGCGGTCGAGCGTGCGTGGTGTCGGTTACGCACCGCGCGGAACGTCCAGAGCTTGTTGACGACGAAGTTGATCGGCATCGTGATGAGGATCGTCAGCAGCTGACTCCAGTACTCCCGGGAGTGGATCCCGGCCTCCTCGTGCCACCACGGCTCCGGCAGGTAGAGCGGGCTGGTGGGGTTGGTGAACGCGAGCTTGATGAAGATGCCCGCGGCCGCCGCCACCGACCCCACCACCAGGAACGGCCAGAACTCCTGCCACGCCGGCGCCTTGTGTCCCTTACCGAACGTCCAGTGCCGGTTGAGCAGGAAGTTGTAGAAGTTGGCCACCAGGAACGCCACGATCCACACCAACGTGGTGAACCGGAAGTTGAACTCCGTGCCCGCGATGGGGAACAGGATCTCCTGCGCGTTGGCCGTGCCGCCGTTGGCCTTGTTCATCAAGACCGTGACGATCATGTTGACGACCATGCCCGAGCCGCCCACGATTCCGAACATGACGAACTGCCGGGCGCCGCGACGATAGCGACCGAGTTCGGCGGGGGCTGGGTTCACAGGCGACCAGTCTAGGCCCTCTCCCGGGGACGTCAGGCCGCGCCGTGTCCCTCCGGCACCCTCTCGGACGGATCGGTGATCGGCCCGGGCGCGGTCCCGTCGCCGAACGGGCGACCGCCCAGCTCCTCGCGGTGGTGCGGGGTGAGCAGGCCGGACAGGTCCGGCCCCTTGGGGATGACGCCGGTGGGGTTCACGTCCCGGTGCACGTTGTAGTAGTGCGCCTTGATCTGGGGGAAGTCGCACGTGTCGCCGAAGCCGGGGGTCTGGAACAGGTCGCGGAGGTAACCCCACAGCGCAGGCATCTCGCTGATCTTGGACCGGTTGGCCTTGAAATGGCCGTGGTAGACCGCGTCGAAGCGGACCAGCGTGGTGAACAGGCGGATGTCGGCGACGGTGATGGAGTCGCCGACGAGGTAGCGGCGGGTGGTCAGGCGCTCCTCGAGGCGGTCCAGCGACGCCCACAGCTCGTCGTAGGCCTCCTCGTAGGCCTCCTGGTCGGCGGCGAACCCGCACCGGTACACGCCGTTGTTCACCGTGGGGTAGATCCACGAGTCGAGTTCGTCGATCTCGTCGCGGTGCTCCTCGGGGTACAGATCGGGCGCGCCCTCGCGGTGGAAGGCCGTCCATTCGGAGATGAAGTCGAAGTTGAGCTTCTGGTACGCGTTGGTCACGACGGACTTGGTGGGCAGGTCCACCAGCGCCGGCACCGTGATGCCGCGCGGATAGTCCGGGATGCGGTTGAAGTAGGCCTCCTGCAGGCGGTGCAGGCCGGTGACGGGATCCCGCTCGTCCGGGTCGAGGTCGAAGACCCAGGAGTTGATGTCGTGCGTGGGGCCGGCCAGGCCCAGGGAGATGGCGTCCTCGAGGCCCATGAGGCGGCGGACGATGATGCTCCGGCTGGCCCACGGGCAGGCTCGGGCGGCCATGAGCCGGTAACGGCCGGCCTCGACCGGCCATCGCATCTCGCCGATCTTCTCGCCGACCGGGTCCGAACCCGCGGGCACGTCCGCCACCACGCGATCGTTGATGTACGTCGCGTCGCGGACGAACTCGCCGTCGGTCGAGGCGTTCTGTGCGGGGGTGAAGTCGGTCGCGGTAGACATGCGGGGCTCCCAGGATTGTCTCAGTTTATTGATGCGTCACCAATCATACCTCCTGCCTACGAGTGAGGCCACCGTTCCCGCGTCGACGGCGTGTCCCGCGTCGGTGTGCGACGCTGATGACATGGACTCCGCGCACGTCGACGACGTCCCCTCCCGCTACTCCGACTTCGCCGAGTACGAGGTCCGCGAACGAACGCCCGTATACCTCTCGTGGGCCCGCGGGATCGCCGGAGACCCGGGGACCGGCGACCTCATCGGTACGCTGCCCCGGATCAAGCGCCAGCCCGCCCTGTTCTTCGCCGCCGCCCGGCACGCCGGGGCCCCCGAGACCGAGGACTACGCGACCTTCCGCGGGTTCGTCCACGACCACTGGGCCGAGATCGAGCGGATCGCGCTCACCCACTCCACCCAGACCAACGAGGCCAAGCGCTGCGCGGTTCTACTGCCGTTCCTTTCCCTCCTGCCCGGCCCGCTCTCCCTGGTGGAGATGGGGGCTTCCGCGGGACTGTGCCTGTACCCGGACCGCTACGCCTACCGATACACGGTCGACGGCGGGAGCACCCACGAGCTGCGACCCGACGGTGCCGGTGAC
The DNA here is from genome assembly GCF_001570845.1 of Dietzia papillomatosis NBRC 105045. Taxonomy (NCBI): domain Bacteria; kingdom Bacillati; phylum Actinomycetota; class Actinomycetes; order Mycobacteriales; family Dietziaceae; genus Dietzia; species Dietzia papillomatosis. The sequence goes on from NZ_BCSL01000027.1 coordinate 44,955, forward strand.
GGTGCCGGGGCCCGCACACCGGTCCTCGACTGCGACCTACGCGACGGCGTGCCCCTGCCGCGCTCGCTGCCCGAGGTCGCCCACCGCGGCGGGGTGGACCTGACGCCGATCGACCCCACCGACCCCGACTCCCGCGCCTGGCTGCACAGCCTCATCTGGCCGGGCCAGCACGACCAGCGGGGGCCGCGCCTGGACGCCGCCCTGGACATCGCGGCCGTCGACCCGCCTCGGATCCTCGCCGGTGACCTCGTCGAGCGGTTGGAGGAGTCCGTGGCCGCCTGCCCGGCCGGTACCACCCCGGTGGTGTTCCACACCGCGGTGCTCGGATACCTCGAGCCACCGGCCCGCGCCGAGTTCGTCCGCCGTGTCACCGAGCTGGGCTGCGTCTGGATCTCGGTCGAGGGCGTGACCCTTCTACCCGACGTCGCCGCGCAGGTCCCCGAGTCGATCCGCCGCCACAAGGGCCTCTTCGTCGTCGCCGTCAACGGACGCCCCCTGGCCACCGCGCACGGCCACGGCGACTGGGTCCGCGCCCTCGACATGCCCTGACCCGCCCGGCGCTCAGTCGAACGGCCACGCGCGGCGCATCGGCTGCTCCGCGCCCGGCTCGATGAGGTACTCGGTACCGAAGGCGACCGCGTAGATCTCCGGCGGCAGCGCCAGCATCGTTCCGATGTCGCTGGTCTGGCTGGCGTGACACTGCATCGCGCGGCGCTTGGTCTCGATCACGTCCTGCGGCAGGTCGATCGCCCACGCGATCTCGGACTCCGGCATCCCCACTGGCTGACCGTCGTCGCCGGTGAGGATCATCGCCCGCAGCTGGTCCGGGTCCAGCTCCGTGCCGCCGACCGCGAGCATGCGCAGGAACTCGGTGGCCTCGGGACTGTCGAGCATGGCGAGCTGGGCGTCACGGTTCGTGGTGGCCTCCAGCAGCCGCGGTCGGCGCGCGGCCAGCTCCACCGCGCGTCGGGCGATGCGGTGGACGGCGATGTGATCGGGGTGACCGTAGTTGCCGTGATCGTCATAGCCGACGAGGACGTCGGCGTCCTCGCGGTCGAGGATCCGCGCCACCCGGGCGGCCGCGTCGTCGATGTCGGCGCGGTGGAGGCAGAGCGGGTCGTCGTTCTGCTCCCAGCCGGTCATCCCCGAATCGCGGTAGCCCAGCCAGTCGATGCGGGCCACGCCCAGCACGGCCGCCGCGGCCCGCGCCTCCTCGCGCCGGTGTTCGACGAGGTCACCGTCGGGGCCGAGGTGCTCGGGGCGCTCCCCGTGGTCGCCGTCGGTGGCGAACACGGTCACCACCCGGTGCCCCCTGCGGGCAGCCAGGGTCATCATCCCGGCGGTCTGCGAGGTCTCGTCATCGGGATGGGCGTGCAGGAACACTATCGTCGACACCCGGATATTCTGCCCTGGTTCAGCCTCGCCGTGTCGACGCCCGCGCCTCGGAGTGCGGTCGAGAGCTCCCCGGCGTCAGCCTCGGCCCGATCGGTTCGACGCGCACGACCTCGGAGTCGCAGCGGAACAGGTCTCGCAGTGCCGGGTGTCGGCCGCGTCGACGTTCCACAGTCCGCCGACGTCTCCGGCGAGCTCGAAGCCCACCCGATCCCGCCCCGATGATCGCTGGTGGACGGGCATCAATACCTGTTGCTCGTTCCAGCTAGTGCCCCGGAACGAGCAACTCCCCGGCCGGTTTCGCTCGGACTGAACGAAACGGGCCGGGGAGTGCGGCGTGGGGCTTACTTCTCGCGCACCACGGTGCCGTCGTCCTGCAGGCGCAGGAGCGGGTAGATGCCGTTCTCGTCGTGGTTCTCGTCGCCCACGACGGGCGGGTTGAAGACGCAGAGCATCTGCATCTCCTCCTCAACGATGACCTGGTGCTTCTCGTTGCCGTCGAGCAGGTACATCGTGCCCGCCTCGAGCGGGTACTCCTTGCCGTTGGTGAGGTCACGCAGAGTGCCCTTGCCGCGGGTCAGCCAGACGGCCTCGACGTGGTTGGCGTAGTGGAAATCGTTGGTCGTACCGGCGGCGATGGTGGTCTCGTGGAACGAGAACCCGACGCGGTCGTCGGCCAGGACGATGCGCTTGGACTCCCAGTTACCGTTGTTGCCCTTGATGTGGCGGTCGGTATCGGTGATCTCTGCGGTGGTGCGAACGATCATGCGGTGCCTCCTCGTCGAGGGGTTGGTGGTCTGCGGTTCTCAGGCGTACTGCTGGCTCAGCCGTACTGCTGGGCGAGGACGTGGTCGACGGCCTCGTAGCAGATCTCGATGCCGCGGTCGCGCTCTTCATCGGTCAGCGTGAGCGGGGCGAGGAACTTGACGACCTCGTCGCTCGGGCCGGCGGTCTCGACGAGCATCTTGTTGTCGAAGCAACGCGCCATGACCTGCGCCGCGAGCTCGGGGTTCTCGAGGAACGCGATCCCGAACGCCATGCCACGGCCACGCAGTTCGAGCTTGCCCTCGTACTTGTAGACCAGCGGGGAGAAGCGCTCGCGGAGGATGCGGCCGTTCTCGAGCGTGCGGTTCTGCAGCTGGTCGTCGGACCAGTACTTGCGCAGTGCCAGCTCGGCGGTGACGAAGGCCATGTTGTTGCCGCGGAATGTACCGTTGTGCTCGCCCGGGGTCCACTCGTCGAGGTCGCGACGGAAGAGCGTCACGGCCAGCGGCAGGCCGTAGCCGCCGATCGACTTGGACAGGGTGACGATGTCCGGCTTGATGCCCGCGAACTCGAACGAGAAGAACTCGCCGGTACGGCCGCAGCCCATCTGGACGTCGTCGACGATAAGCAGGATGTCGTGGCGGACGCACAGCTCGTTGAGCGCGCGCAGCCACTCGGCGCGTGCGGCGTTGATGCCGCCCTCGCCCTGGACGCACTCGACGATGACGGCAGCCGGGCGGTTCATGCCCGAACCGGAGTCGACGAGGACGCGCTCCATCCACTGGAAGTCCTCGGTGACGCCGCCGAAGTAGTTGTCGTACGGCATCGGCGTGGCGTGCACGAGCGGGATGCCGGCGCCGGCGCGCTTCATCGAGTTACCCGTCACGGAGAGCGACCCGAGGGTCATGCCGTGGAACGAGTTGGTGAAGTTGATGATGGCCTCACGGCCGGTGACCTTACGGGCCAGCTTCAGCGCCGACTCGACGGCGTTGGTGCCCGTCGGCCCGGGGAACATCACCTTGTAGTCCAGGCCGCGCGGCTCGAGGATCTTCTCTGAGAAGGTCTCCAGGAAGGCCCGCTTGGCGACGGTGTACTTGTCGAGCGAGTGGGTGACGCCGTCGCGGGAGATGTACTCCAGCAGCGCGGTCTTCATGTCCTCGTCGTTGTGGCCGTAGTTCAGGGCGCCGGCGCCACCGAAGAAGTCGAGGTACTCGTCTCCGTCGACGGTCCGGAGCGTCGCCCCCTTTGCAGTGTCGAACACCACAGGCCAGTTACGCGAGTAACTACGCACCTCGGATTCGCGATCGTCGAAAATCTCCGTGTTGGTGCTGGTGTCGTGGGTGGGCTCGGTCATTGTCCTGATCACTCCAATGGGGAAGGTGCGGGCGGCGGTTGTGGGCCGGGCGGCCCGCGCGCCCTCGTCTAGGAAATCGTGTAGAGGTCTTCTTGCTCGTGACCCTCTCCGAGCAGCTCGGAGCTCAGGTAGTCCTCGCTGGACAGGGTCATCCCCCTGTCGCGGGCCACGGCGCCGAACGTCCGCTGCGACGCCTCGTTATCCGGGCTGATGGTGGTTCGCAGTCGCACGACGCCGCGTTCGGCCAGCCGGTCTAAGAGACTGTGCAGAAGCCGGGCCGCGAGACCCTTGCCGCGCTGGTCGGCGTCGACGCCGACCTGCCACACGAAGATCGTGTCCGGCTCGGAGGGGCGGATGAACCCGGTGACGAAGCCGACGACCCGACCTTCCACCTCCACCACGACCGAACTCTCGGAGAATTCGGCGCCCCACAGAACGTAGGCGTAGGAGGAGTTGAGGTCGAGGACGCCGCTGTCACGGGCGATCTCCCACATGCGGGTTCCGTCAGCCGCCGTGGGCACACGGAACACCGCGTCGGACGAATCAGGGGTACGGGGTACTTCTCGTTCTCCTGGGTTCATAATCGCTCTCTACCGTAGTGACGCAACCCCGTTGTTGCATCTACCTTCCTCGAGTTGTTACCTGAAACGCCGATGAGTGCGCAGGTGGCCGACGTGGAGTGAGGTCAGTCACCCAGCGCCCGTTCTGGGGGACCCCACGAGCCCGCTTCCGGTGGGGCGATGGGGCGATCGACGACAGGCCGATCACCGATCTCGAGGAGGCCCGCTGCCTCCAACTCTTGGCCCCAGATTCCCTCTGCCGACTCGTCACCGTCACCGGGGGCCGCGCTGAGATCTTCCCCGTCAACCACGCGATGTCGAGGGACGGCAAGATCCTCTTCCGCACCGCGGGGGGAGCAAACTCGCCGGCCTGACCGTGCACCCCGAGGTCCTCTTCGAGGTCGATCACGTGGAGGGCCGTCACGCCTGGTCGGTCGTGGCCCGAGGGTGAGCCCGCAGCCTCGAGAGCTTCGATGAGATCAACCGGGCCGAGGAACTCGACCTCAAGCCGTGGATCCCCACGCTGAAGTACATCGTCGTCGAAATCACCCCGGAGCATCTCACCGGCCTCAGCTTCGAATTCGGCAAGGAGCCCGAGCGCTACCAGGGCTGACTCGCGAACTCGCCACCTCGCCTCGCCGCGGCCGGGCTCGTCGGCCCTGGCCGCCGGCGCTGACTACGTCCCCGCCTTAGAAGGGTGGTGGTGGTTGGAGGAGTTCGTCGAGGTGCTCATGCAGTGCGCGGAGGATGGCTTTTTCCAGGGTGCTGTCGGTGGGTTTGTTGCGTTGCCACCAGCGGCTGGCCGCGGCGGGGTTCACTCGCTCACGCGGGGCCGGGTCCGAGTGCGGGGCGGCGTCGGTCTCGGCAGGCGCCGCGGCGGGCGAGCTGCCCGCGGTCTCGTCCGCGGCCTCAGGTGGCGGCGTGGTCGCCTCGGCTGC
>NZ_BCSL01000028.1:0-49298 GCF_001570845.1 Dietzia papillomatosis NBRC 105045
ACCCATGCTCCTAGGCATCGGACCTCGTGGACCGGCCCGCGGCCACCGCGTCGGCGTGGACCACCTCGTCGTCGTCACCGGATCCCGCGCGGTCCCCGGCTCCGCGGGGACCGTCCGCGCCGACGTCCTCCAAAGCCGACCCCTCGACGTCCACCGAGGGCAGGATCCGGTCGAGCCAGCGCGGGATCTTCCACGCGTTCTCCCCGAGCAGGAACATCACCGCGGGGATGATCGTCATTCGGACGACGAAGGCGTCGAACAGCACGGCCACGGCCAGCGCGAAGCCCATCACCTTGATGAACTGCTCGTCGATCGTCATGAACGCGGCGAACACGCTGGTCATGATGAGCGCGGCCGCGGTGACCACGCGCGCACCGTGCTTGAAGCCGTTGGACACGGCGTTCTGCGCGGTCTTGCCGTGGACCCAGCCCTCGCGCATGCGGGTGACGAGGAAGACCTGGTAGTCCATCGCGAGGCCGAACACGATGCCGATGAGGATGATCGGCAGGAAGCTGATGATCGGCTGCGGGTCGGAGACGATGCCGCCCCAGCCCTCCTGCCACAGCGCGACGGTGAGGCCGAAGGTGGCGGCCACCGACAGGCCGAAGCCCAGCGCCGCGATGAGCGGCACCCAGATGGAGCGGAACACCAGCATGAGCAGGATGAACGCCAGCGCCAGGACGATGCCGACGTACGGCAGGAGCACCTCGGACAGTCGCTCGGAGATGTCCTCGTAGATCGGGGTGACGCCGGTGACGGAGTAGGTGCCGCCGGTCTGCTCCTCGAACTCGCCGATGCCCGCGCGGATGCTGTCCAGCACCGTGGCGGCCTGCTCGTCTGTCGCCCCGTACTCGGGCGTGATGAGCACCTGAGCGGCGTCGCCGGCCTCGTTGGACTCGATGATCTGCGCGTTGCGGACGCCGTCCACCGCCTGGATGTCCTCGACCGCGGTGGCCCACGCGGCCGGACGCTCCTCCGCCGGGACCTCGAGGGTGTCGACGAGGGCGATCATCGGCGCGTTGCGGCCGGGGCCGAACGCCTCGGCCGTGAGGTCGTACGCGGTGCGGTTGGGGGTGCCGGGCGACATCGTGCCGTCGGACGGCATGGCGAGCCGCAGCTGCGCGGCCGGGATCGCGAGCAGGCCCAGGAGCACCACGGCGACCACGGCGTGCAGGATCGGGTGCTTGCGAACGCGGCGGACCCAGGTCAGGCCCATCGTCGGCTTCTCGTCCTCCGGGTCCGGCGCCTTGACGACCGGGACGCGGGCGCCGAAGACCTTGGTGCCGACGGCGCCGAGGACGGCCGGCAGCAGGGTGATCGCGACGAAGACGGCGATCGCGACGGTCGCGGCGGCGGACAGCGCCATCGCCGTGAGGAACGGGATGTTGATGATCGACAGCGCGGCGAGCGCGATGAGCACGGTCAGGCCGGCGAACACCACGGCGGAACCGGCCTTGCCCACCGCGAGCCCGGCGAGGTGGGCGCGCTCGCGGAACGGGATGGTCTTGAGTTGCTGCGCCAGCTCCCTGGGCTCGAGGTCGTTGCCGCCGATGTGTTTGACGAGCTCGGTGCGGAAGCGCGAGACGATGAACAGGGCGTAGTCGATGCCCACGGCGAGGCCGATCATCGACGCCAGGGTCGGCGTGAAGTTGCTGATCGTGTCCGTGAAGGAGGTGGCGGCGAAGATGCCGGCGATGCCGATGCCCACACCCACCACGCCGACGAGCAGGGGCAGGCCCGCCGCGATGAGCGAGCCGAACGTGATGGTGAGGATGACGGCGGCCACGGCGATACCGATGATCTCGCCGGTCGCGCTGATCTCGGAGGTCTGGAACGCGTTACCCGAGTAGGCGATCGTCAGGCCGTCCTGATGCTCCGCGACGAGGTCGGCGAAGGCCTCGCGGTCCTCGGCCTCGACGTTCATCGTGGTCTCGGCGTCGAACTGCACCTGGAGCGTGCCGGTCGTCCCGTCCTCGCTCAGCGGGCTGAGCGCGGCGAGGTCGGCGTCGATCTGCTCCTGCGGGATGCCCTGCGCGGCCTTGGCCTCGGTCATCTGCTGACGCATGCCCTCGGCGGCCATCACCGGGCTGACGATCGCCTCGGTGCCGGTGAGGAAGTCCAGTTCCCGCACCTCGGCGAGGAAGGCGTCGACGTCCTCCGCGACGGCCGGATCGGTGAGGGTGCTGCCCTCGGGTGCCCGGATGACGACGGTGCCCGTCGGCGCGTCGAGCTGGCTGGGCGAACCCGGGAACCGCTCCTGGATCGCCTCCTGCGTCTCGATCGACTCGAGGCCGGGGATCTCGAAGCTGCTCGTGGTCTGCTGCGACAGGGTGGCGGCGGCCGTGCCCATGCCCGCGATGATGAGCAACCACGCGACGATGAACCTCCACCTGTGCAGGTAGGCCGATCGGCCGATCCGGTAGAGAAATGACGCCATGCGCTTGGCTCCTCGGGGCGTGGGTGCGACTCGCGAACCCCCGCAGTTTTGCACGGACGCTGCACGATTGCACAGCCCGTGCAAGGTTGTGTGGCGGACGACACCCCGCGCGGTCGTCCCCGGCCGCACGGGGCGACTCTCTGGGAGGATAGGGTCACCTAACCCCCGTCGAAGGAGTATGAGTGGCCCGCGATCGCCAGCCCCCCGCCCCGACCGTCCTGACGGTGTTGCGCACCGAGACGGTGACCGCCCATCTCGTCCGGGTGGTCCTGGGTGGCGAGGGCTTCGAATCGTTCGCCGCCCGCGCCGACACGGACAGCTACGTCAAGATCGAGCTGCCCCACGCAGGCGAGACGGTCGTGCGGACGTACACCGTGCGGCGATGCGACCCGGTCGCGCGGGAGGTCTGGATCGATTTCGTCGTTCATGGTGACGCCGGAGTGGCCGGCCCGTGGGCGTGCTCGGTCACCCCGGGCACGCAGGTCGCGCTGCGCGGCCCGGGCGGCGGCTACCGTCCGGACCCGGAGGCCGACTTCCACCTGTTGGCCGGGGACGAGACGGCGGTGCCGGCCGTCGCCGCGGCGTTGGAGTCGCTGCCGGAGGACGCCGTGGGCGCGGTGTTCCTGGAGGTCGGGGGCGACGACGACGAGGTCGACCTCGTCGCGCCGGCGGGTGTGGAGGTCACCTGGATCCACCGCGGGACCCCCTCGACGGACGCCGGCCCGGGGCTGATCGACGGCGACGCTCCGCTGGTCGGCGCGGTGCGTGACCTGCCGTGGCCGGGCGGCGACGTGCAGGTCTTCGTCCACGGCGAGGCCGAGACGGTCATGAAGCACCTGCGGCCGTACCTGCGACGCGAGCGCGGCGTGCCCGCCGCCCGGGCGTCGATCTCCGGTTACTGGCGGCGCGGCCGGACCGAGGAGGGCTTCCGCACCTGGAAGCGCGAACTGGCCGAGTCGGAGGAGGGCCCGCAGCCCGTCAGGTGAGTCCGGGCTCATCGTGTCGGGGCGACCCGGTACCCTCATGTGCCAGCACCGTTCACGCATCCGGCCCCTCGCGTACCCACCCGGGAGGCCCAGACGGCACAGACAAGGCATGGCACATGGCATTCACACGCGCGAAGCTGTTCACCGGACTGGTCGCCACCTCGGCTCTCGTCCTCGCAGGTTGCTCGGGCGGCGGTGACGACGCCTCCGGCGATGGTGGCGAGTCCTACCGCATCGGCATCAACCAGCTCGTCCAGCACCCGGCTCTGGACTCGGCCACGGCCGGGTTCAAGGAGGCATTCTCCGAGGCCGGCGTCGAGGTCGAGTTCGACGAGCAGAACGCCAACGGCGAGCAGGCCACCGCGCTGACCATCGCCCAGCAGTTCGCCGCCGACGACCTGGACCTCACCCTCGCGGTGGCCACTCCGGCCGCGCAGGCGATGGCCCAGAACATCATCAACATCCCGCTGCTGTTCACCGCGGTCACCGACCCGGTCTCGGCCGAGCTGGTCGACTCGATGGAGGAGCCGGGCTCCAACGTCACCGGCACCTCGGACGCCGCTCCCATCGAAGAGCAGCTCGAGCTGCTCAAGCAGCTCGTCCCGGACGCCGAGCGTGTCGGCGTCGTGTACGCCTCCGGCGAGGTCAACTCGCAGGTCCAGGTGGACCAGGCCGAGGAGGCCGCCGGTCCGCTGGGGCTGGAGATCGTCACCCAGACCGTCACCACCGTCAACGAGATCCAGCAGGCCGTCGAGGCGCTCGGTGACGTCGACGCGATCTACGTGCCGACCGACAACATGGTCGTGGCCGGCATCGCCTCGCTCGTCCAGGTCGCCGAGGACAAGCAGATCCCGGTGATCGCCGCGGAGGAGGGCACCGTCGAGGGCGGCGCCGTCGCCACCCTGGGCATCGACTACACCGAGCTGGGCCGCCAGACCGGTGAGATGGCGCTGCGCATCCTGCGCGACGGCGAGGACCCGGCCACGATGCCGGTCGAGACCGCGACCGAGTTCACCTACGTGGTCAACGAGGCCGCGGCCGAGCGTCAGGGCGTGACCATCCCCGAGGACATCCTCGCCGAGGCTGATCGCAAGTGATCGGGGCCGTCGAGGTAGGCCTCATCTACGGGGTCATGGCGTTGGGGGTCTTCCTGACCTTCCGCGTCCTCAACTTCCCCGACCTCACCGTCGACGGCAGTTTCACCACCGGCGCCGCCACCGCGGCGATGGGGCTCCTCGCCGGCTGGAACCCGGTGCTCGCGACCCTCGCGGGCTTCGGCACCGGGTTCCTGGCCGGCACGGTCACCGGCCTGCTGCACACCAAGGGTCGGATCGACGGACTACTCGCCGGCATCCTCACCATGATCGCCCTGTGGTCCGTCAACCTGCGGATCATGGACGGGGCCAACGTCCCGCTGCTGCGGCAGGACACGGCGTTCACGCCGCTGCGTGAGGCCGGCATCCTCGGCACCTGGGGCGGCGTCGCCGTCCTCGCGGTGGCCGTCATCCTGCTCGGCCTGGTCGTGTTGTGGTTCCTCACCACCGACCTCGGCCTGTCCATCCGGGCGACCGGTGACAACGGGCCGATGATTTCGTCGTTCGGAGTCTCCACCGACTTCACCAAGACCCTCACGCTGGCCCTGTCCAACGGGTTCGTGGGCATGTGCGGCGCGCTCATCGCGCAGTACTCGGGCTTCGCCGATATCTCGATGGGCATCGGCCTCATCCTCGTCGGCCTGGCGTCGGTCATCCTGGGTCAGGCGATCCTCGGCCAGCGTCGCCTGTGGCTGGCCGTGTTCGCCGTAGTCGTGGGTGCGATCCTCTACCGCCTCATCATCTTCGCGGCGCTCGAGGTGGGCCTGAACCCCAATGACATGAAGGCCATCACCGCCCTGCTCGTGGTCATCGCGCTGCTGCTGCCTCGCTGGAAGTCCGTGGGTGGCCGGTTCGGGCGCAAGCCGACCACCCCGGTCGCGGCCAACGAGCGGGCCGTGGCCGGGGTCGGTGCCGCGGTCGATCCGGGCCCCGGCGCGGCTGCCGACGCCGCCGCCACCGGGTCCGCCGGGCCCGACTCCACCGCCCCCGGCACCAAGGAGGTCTGACGATGCTGTCCGTCACCGGAGTGTCCAAGACCTTCTTCCCGGGCACCGCGAACGAGCGCCGGGCGCTCAACGACCTCACACTGACGCTCGGCGAGGGCGACTTCGTCACCGTGATCGGCTCCAACGGCGCGGGCAAGTCGACGCTGCTCAACGCCGTGTCGGGCAAGCTTCCGGTCGACACCGGCGCGATCGACATCGACGGCGTGCGCGTCAACCGTCTGCCCGACCACAAGCGCGCCAAGTACATCGGCCGCGTGTTCCAGGACCCGCTCGCCGGGACCGCCCCGAACCTCACCATCGAGGAGAACCTGTCGCTGGCGCTGCTCCGCGGTCAGCGTCGCGGTCTCGGGCGTGGGCTGAGCAAGAAGCGGCGCGGGCGGTTCGGCGAGCAGCTCGCCATGCTCGAACTGGGCCTCGAGGACCGTCTCACCGCCAAGGTGGGGCTGCTGTCGGGCGGTCAGCGGCAGGCACTGTCGCTGCTCATGGCGGGCTTCACGCAGCCGCGCATCATGCTGCTCGACGAGCACACCGCGGCCCTCGACCCGCAGCGCGCGGAGCTGGTCACGTCGATCACCGAGCGCATCGTCCGCGAGGGCGGCCTCACCACGCTCATGGTCACGCACAACATGGAGCAGGCCATCCGCCTGGGCAACCGGCTCATCATGATGCACGAGGGCCGGATCGTGTACGAGGCCGATGACGCGACCAAATCCAAGCTCACGGTGCAGGACCTGCTGCGCGAGTTCACCAACATCAAGGGCGCGACCCTGTCGGATCAGGCCTTCCTCGGCTGAGCCACCCGCGTGGAACGCCGACGCCACGCGCCGGCCCACTCCATCGACAAGAGCGTTCCGCACACCCCCACTCGGGAATCGTGTGCGGGACGCTCTTCTCGTCGCGCTGCCCCGCGCCCGCGCCGCTCAGTCACCGGTCGCGCCGGGCACGGCCTCCCAGCCGTCGCCGACTCTGCGCACCAGGCCCATCTGCTCGAATTTCTCGAACCAGCCCGGCGCGGGCCAGCTCCCCCACCGCGCGGCGTAGTGCGCGCCGTTGCGCAGCAGGTCGGTCAGGTGGTCGACCGGCGGATCAGCCACCGGGTGCCACCGGTGGTACGCGTGCGCGCCGGCCACCAGGATCACCGGCACGCGCCGGTGGAGCAGCCTGCGGCCGAAGTCCGTGTCCTCGGCGCCGTACCCGGTGAAGGCCTCGTCGAACCCACCGAAGTCCGCGCGCAACCGGAGCCAGAGGCCCGGCCGCACGGCGAACGACAGCGACCAGAACATCCCGAACTCGTCGGGCTCCAGTCGCCGCGTGCCGCGGGAGGGGAACGGTCGGGCCGGGTGCGGGTTGGTGAACGCGGGCAGGTCGGCCGGATCGGGCGCTCCGGCGGACTCCGGAAGGTAGGTCACCGGCCCGAGTCCCACGGCGCCGTCGGGGATCTCGGAGTACCGCCGACCCAGCTCGGGGCCGGGCATGCAGTCCACGTCGAGGAAGACGATCAGGTCGGCTCCCAGTTCGGCCGCCCGGTCGCCACCGAGGTTGCGGCTGCGGGCGATCGGCAGGTCGGGGCCGGCGGGCAACTCCACGATCTCGACGCCCTCGGCGGAGAGCTCGGCGGCCAGATCCCGACCGCCGGGCCTGTCGGGCAACACCACCACGTGCCGGGCACCGGGCAGGTGCGCGGCCATCGCGCGGCGTTGGGACCTCAGGTGTTCGGCGCGGCCCGGCGTGCAGACCGTCACCACGGCGATCGACGCCGCGGTGGTCATCGCGCCGCTCCGACCGTCGGCTCCGCGGGCCGCTCGACTCCGTTTTCCCGCCCCTCGGCCACCGCCTCGAGGACGCCGGCCAGCCGCTCGGCGGCGCCGTCGACCTCCCACGTCTCGCGCAGCCCGGACCCCGCGCCCGACGAGGAGCGGGCGACCTCGAGGGTGCGCCGGACGGCTCCCACCAGCTGGTCGACCGGGTCATCGCGGCGCACGACCTCGGCCAGGCCCAGCCGGGCGAGGGTCGCGGCGGTGGCGTCCTGCTCGCCGAAGGGCCGTTCCTCCGGTGCCACGACGACGTGCGCGTCGGCGGCGGCGAGGTCGGCGATCGAGCTCTGCCCGGCCGCGCTGATCACCACGTCGGCGCGGCACAGCTCGTCCCACGGGTCGGCCACCCAGCGGCCGCCGGGACCGCCGAGGGAGATCCAGTCGACCTCACCGAGCTCGTCGCGCACGGCGTCCCACCGTCGATCGTGGCCGCCTCCGCCGGAACCGCGCAGGTGCAGTACGCGGGGCCGCTCCCCGTGGCGCTCGCCCGGACGCGGACCGGCGCCCGGGTCCCGACCGGCGAACCGTGAGACGCCGCCGACGGGCACGAGCGGACGCGTGGCCCCGGCGGGCACGGGTGCGCCGGCCGCGCGGGGCCACCCGGCGACCAACGCCGAGCAGACCCCGTGGGCGAGCAGGTGCGGGGCGTCGTCGCGGCGGCCCGGCAGCACGGTGGAGACCACTGGCGTACCGGTGAGCCGGGCGCCGACCGTGACCTCGACGGAGATGTCCGACCAGAACACGGTCGGCGCGTGGCGGTCGATCCACTCGGCGAGCACGGCCATCCGGCGGCGCAACCCGTCGTGGCGCAGCGGGACCCAGTGCAACCGCCCCCCGGCGGTCGGGTCCGGCCCCGCGCCGTCTCCTGACCCGCCGACGTCCAACGGCAGCGAGACGACCCGGACGCGCCCGGGATCGGGAACAGCATCGTCGCGAACGCGGGCGGAGGTGAGGATGGTGACCTCGTCGTCGAGCGCGGCGGCCACCGACAGCGCCCGCTGCACGTGCCCACTGCCGTGGTGGTGGGCGTAGATCCCGATCACGACGCCACGCCCATCAGTAGTGCCCGGAGTCGCTCCTCGAGGGCGTCGATGCGGGCGTCGTGGGAGAACGCGGCGGCAGCGGCGCGGGCGGTCGCGGCCCGGTCGAGGGTGAGCGCGGCCGGGATGCCGGCGGCCAGCGCGGACGCCGGGTCGTCGCCGGGGTCGACGAGGATCACGCCGGGTTGCCCGCGCATGATCTCGCGGATGCCGCCGCGCGCCAGGGCGACGACCGGGGTGCCGCACGCGAGCGCCTCCACGGCGGTCAGTCCGAACGGCTCCTCCCAGCAGGGGGTCACCAGGGCGACGGCCGCGCTCGCGACCAGCGGCACCAGCGCGTCGCGGCCCAGCGGACCGTGGTAGCGCACGAGGTCACCGGCCTCGCTCAGCCGGGGTCCGAGGACGCGCCGCATGTACCGGTCGTCACCGACGCGGCCGGCGAGGTCGAGGGGCATCCCCGCGAGCCGCGCTGCCTCGATTGCCAGGTGCGGGCCCTTCTCGGGCACGATCCGGCCGGTCCACACCGCGCGGGGCGCCGCACCCCGCCGCGAGTCGGACCCGGTCTCCCGGGGCCGCCAGGTCACGAGCTCGACGCCGTTCGGCAGGACGTCGGCCCCCTGCGGGACCCGCCAGGTGCCGAGGACGGATCGGCTCACGGCGAGCACGTGGCCGGTGGCCTCACCGAGCTGGTCGAACGCCTCCTGCATGGGCTCGAGCCGCGGGCAGTGCAGCGTGGTGATCATGGGCGTGCCCATCTCGGCGGCGCGTACGAGCGGGACGTGGCTGAGACTGTGGTTGAGCACCACGTCGTAGCCGGCCACGGCGACGTGGTCCATGAGTCGTTCGAACTCGAGGGAGTCCGCCTCGTAGCCGCCGGGCGGGTAGTAGCTGTCGCCGCGGCCGGCCGCGGTGGCCATGGCGGTGAACTCGAACCGCGGGTCGTGCCCGTCGCTGTCGGCGGCGGCGTACAGGGTCACCCGGTGACCGCGGGCGCGCAGGGCCAGGACCTCCTTGGCCACGACCACTTCGAGCCCACCGGCGTACGGCTCCCGTATGGGGAACCGGGACGGCCCAATCACGGCGATGTCCAGACGCTGCTCGCTACGGTCGTCCACAGCCCCCCTCGTCCTCTCGTGGCACCCGACCGGTCCGGGCGCTGCCAGAACATTAAATAGTGTCCTGTCGGGGGCCCCCGCGCCACCGCTGCGGCACCGGCGGGTCACCCCCGTCGCACCATCCGACCGTCACCAGCCCGCGATGATCCGCTCGAGCCGCACACCGTCGCCGTCGCCTCCCAGGCTGCGGACCCCGACGCCCGCCGCGGTGATCGATTGCGCCACGGGAGGACGCTCGCCCCACTCCTGCTCGCGCGCCAGGGCCCGGGAGCTGCGGATCCGCGCGAGGGTGCGCCCCTCGTCGTCGTCCAGGGTCACGCTCCCCTCGGGTGGGCACAGGGCGCGCAGCCGCCGCGCGTCGAGCGCCCCGAGCGCGCAGGGACGGTGGATGTCGACGAGGACGGGGGGACGACGACGAGGACCCGCCCCCGGCGTCCCGGGGAGCCACCACGGGCTGCGCGGGCGGAGGTCCACGCGTGGGTCGTCGGCGAAGAGTTCGGCGATCACGGCGGCGTCGGATGTGGCGGGGTCGACGGTCACCGCGACATCACCCCAGGTGAGCAGGGATGCGCAGGTGGCGGCGGCCGTGCCGGTCCCGCCGAACGCCGGATCGGCGGCGTGGACGTGGACGGCGATCGAGGGCAGCGCGTAGATCCCGCCGGCCGGTCGGGTGAGCGTCGACGCGATGAGCGGGGCCAGGCGAGCGGTCTCGGCGTTCTTCTGGGCGAGGTGGGCTGAGCCGTCGTGGCGGCGGCCGGCGTCGGCGCGGTCGTCCCCGGGTCGCTCGGCCGTGTCGGCGCGGCCGGACCAGTCGAGGCCGTCGTGCCAGGCCACGGCGTCGGGGACGTACAGCAGGTGGCCGCCGGCCTGCTGGCAGCGCCAGGCGAGGTCCCAGTCCTCGCCGCCGTAGCCGACGATGTCTGGATCGAAACCGCCGGCCAGGTCGTAGAGGCGGCGGTGCAGGCCGCACACGGCGGACAGCACGCCGCGCCACAGGTCCTCGCCCCGGGTGAGGTTCGCGGTCTCGGCGTAGTAGGCGGCCGGCCACTCGGGGTCCGGGAGGATCTCGGCGGGCTCCACTTCTTCTGTGGGGTGCGGAAAGCGCCCGTACCGACGCCGCCCCACCACCAGCAGATCGGGTCGGCCCTCCAGCGCCTCGCACATCGCGGCGACGTAACCGGGCCCGGGGACCGTGTCCCCGTCGAGGAAGAGCAGGAGCTCACCGTCGCCGGCCTCCGCACCCAGGTGGCGTGCGGCGGAGGCACGGAAACCGCGATCGTCCTGCCGCACGACGGTGACGTCGGGCGGGACCGTCGGCGGGGTGGGCGAGCCGTCGTCGGCGACGATCACCCGCAGCGTGCCCCGGTGGTCGAGTCCGGTCTGGCCGCGGAGGGCGGCGAGGATCCGGTCGAGCATGCGCTGGTCGCGGTAGTACGGGATGACCACGTCGATGCCGCCGCGCACGGGGACGCTCCGTGTCATGCGAGCCCCCCGGGTCCCGTCGGCCACTGCGCCCACGCCGCGCGGTACGCGCGTCCGAGTTCCTCGATCCCCGGCGGCGGGGGCGGGATGCGTGTGGGCGAGGGATCGCCGAGCAGTCGCCGGAGGTCGCCGGCGAGGTCGGTGCCGCCGGTGATGAGCAGGGAGCCGGGGCGGTCGTGTTCCATCTCGCGGATGTAGTCCGAGTCCCAGACCAGGGGGCGCCGGCCGGCCGCGGCCCACGTGCCGAGCGACCCGGACGCCGACACGTTGCGGAACAGGGCGACGGGCACCGTCACCTCGCCGAGCACGCGGGCGAGGTCCTCGTCGTCGACCCGTCCCGTCACCTCGGCGCGCCCACCGGCGGCGCGGACGGTCTGCAGCGCGGCGTCGACGTAGTCGTCGTGCCCGTCAGCGGGGGCGCCCAACAGCCGTAGAGTTATGTCGGCGTCACCCCCAGCGGCCAGGGCGGCGACGGCCTCGGCGACCACGTCGACGGCCTTGCCCGGGTGCAGGAACCCGAACACCCCGACCGACCGCGCGTCAGGGCTGAGGTCGGCGGGCGGCCCGAGGGCCGGGACCGGCAGCGGGATGACGGCGTCGACGGCGATGCCGGCGTCCGCGCAGAGGCGCCGCTCGTGCTCGGAACTCACCACGACCAGCCCGGCGGCCCGCGCGATGCACTGGTAGGCCCGGGTGCGGCGGCGGCACCGCTCGGCACCCTCCGCGAGCTGGGGCACGTCGTGGAGGGTCACGCTGACGGGCCGGTCCGCGGCGAGTGCCTCCACAGCCGCAGCGGCCTCGTCGGGCGTGCGGCCGAACAGCGGGTCGGTGATGTGCAGGTGCACTGGTCCGCGCCCCCGCCCCGCCAGCGCGGCGGGCAGCGCGGCCACCTCCCGGACCTCGAGGACCGGCGTGCCCGCGGCGCGCGCGCTGTCCACGGCGAAGCGGGTCACCCCGTGCTCGGGCGGGCCGAGGGCGATGGTCAGCGGGGCTCCGGGGTCCGGGGCGGGATCCGCGGCGCCGGGGCTCGGAGCGGCGGAGCCCGGGGCCGTCATCGCAGCCCCAGCAGGTCGATGCGGTCGGCGTGGCGGCGCAGGCCCTCCTCGACCACGCCCGGCGTGGCCGTATACCAGGCCAGATGCGCGTCGATGATCTCCCGAGTGCGCACCGGCACGCCGTCGACGAGCCAGTCGCCCGAGGCGGTCCCATCGAATCCGGTCACGCCGAGTGCGCGGGCCGCGGCAGGCTCCACGGGTGCGCGTGTGGAGCCGAGGGGCTCGCGGTCACCTATCCGCGGCGGGTCGGTGAGCACCCCCGCGGGCAGCCGCTCGAGGATGCGCTCGAACACCGTGGCCAGCGTGTGCCGGTCGGGGTGGTTGATCGTGTGCCAGCGCGGGAATACGTCGAGCAGGTCGGAGGCGGTCAGCGTGCCGTGCGCCTGCTCGCGGACCCGCAGCGCCTCGACCGACTCGCGGCCGGCGGTCCGGGCCTGCTCGGCGGTCGGCACGGCCTCGAGCACGCCGCGGTCGCCGGTCGCGGCGGCGAGGATCGTGCGCAGGTCGTGGTACGGCGCGAGGGGCGGGGTCAGCGACCGGTCGCGAGGCGGCCGGACCAGCACCTGGTACGGATGCAGGCCGGCGTAGCGCAGGACGGGGACGAGGACGACCGTCGCCGAGGGCGGCAGATGCGCAGCGAGCTGGCGGTGCCCGAGCGGCAGGTCGCGGTAGTCGTCGCGGACGGGCTGGACGATCAGCACGTCCGTGCGCGCGAGATCGGCATGCAGGCCGGGCAGGTCGGCGGCCGTCATCTCGTACACCGGCCGCACGTCCACGACCCGGACCTCGTCCGAGGAGCGCAGCAGGTCGCGGTAGACGTCGGCCTGGCAGTTGCCGATCACCATGACGGTCGGCCGGTCGGGGGTGCTCACCGCGTCGACAGTAGTAGGCCCCGGGTCACGGCGCCGGGGACGCATGGCACGGTGACGAGGTGAACTCTGGCGCCTCCCCCGCCCCGACGATGCGGGTCCGCTCCGTGCCCGCCGGGCACGACTACGTCCGCCACTCCCTCGGAGGCGCCGCCGACGTCGTCGCGCTCGACGACCCGGTGCTCGACCCTGCCGAACCCTCCCGGTGGTGGCCGCATCCCGCGCTGGAGGCGGCCGAGCGGCCCGAGGTCCTCGACGGCGCCGACCTGGTGCACTTGCACTTCGGGTACGAGCACCGCACGCCCGATCAGGTCGCGGGGTTCGTCTCGGCTCTCCGGGCCCGGGCGATGCCGCTGGTGGTGACCGTCCACGACCTGACCAACCCCCACGAACCGGACCCCGCCGCGCATCTCGAGCGCACCGGTCATCTCGTCCGCGGGGCCTCCGCAGTCCTCACTCTGACCGCCGGCGCCGCCGCGAAGATCCGGGAGCGGTGGGGCGTCGACGCCCGGGTCATCCCGCATCCACGCCTCGTACCGGCCGGGGTCACCGAGCCGCTGCGCCGGGAGCGGGTCGGCGGGCGGTCCCGCCGCACCGTGGGGGTAGTGCTCGGCACCCTGCGGGCGGGCGTCGCGGCCGAGGAACTGCTGCCCGCGCTGGCCGAGGCGCTGCCGCAGGACACCCGGCTGGTCGTGATGATCCGCGCCGACGCCCTCGCCGCGGCCCGTGAGTCCGACCACCCCCGGCACCGGGTCGCGCTGGCGCTGGACCGCCTCGCGGCCCGCCCCGAGGTGGAGGTGCGGCCGCACGGCCACCTGCCGGAGTCCGAGCTGTGCGCCGCGCTCGCCGGGTTCGACGCCCTGGTGCTCCCGCACCGGCACGGGACGCATTCGGGGTGGCTGGAGCTCTGCCGCGACCTGGGCCTGCCGCCCGTCGTCCCCCGCATCGGATGCCTGGTCGAGCAGTGGGGGCACGCCGTCGCCTCGTACGACCCCGCCTCACCCGACGCCGCCGAACTCCGGGAGTCACTGGGCACCGCGCTCGGAGGCCCGCCCGTCCCCGAGCGGGCGCCCGACGCCGAGGACGCCGCCGTCGCGGCCACCCACGCAGCGATCTACCGCGCAGCGCTGGCCAGCGCCGAGCGTCCCGCTCACCCCGCTCACCCCGCTCCGCGAATGGTCACACCCGGTCACATTCGCCCTGGTCGCTGACGCCGGACATCGTCATTTGTGACCACTCGCCGGGAGGTGAGAGCGGGCGAAGCGGACGCGCGCGGCGTCAGCCCTCCTGCCGGCGGACCATCTCGCCGATCCACTCGGGCACGTACGGCGAGGTGCAGCCGCGCGGCGTCGGGTAGTCGCGCAGCACCCCGAGCCGCTCGCCGATCTCCAGCGCCCGCGCGCGCAGCTCCGGGTGGTGGATGCCGATCTGCGCGAGGCAGGTGTTCATCTCCCACTGCAGCCGCTCGTGGGCGTCGGCCATCTCGGCCTCGATCACGTCCATCAGCCCGGGCAGGTCCAGCCCCTCGGGCTTCTTGACCACGCGGTCGGCGGTGAGCGCCCAGCCGGCGGAGGCCACGACCGGGTCGGCATCGTCGAGCCACGCGACGCGCAGGTCCTCGGCGTGCGGGCCCTTCATCACCACGTAGCCCACCAGCCAGTCGTGGACCTTCCGGGTGCGGGCCTGACGCAGCATGGCATCGAGCTCGTCGGCGGAGAACTCCTTCGGCCGGCACACGAGGATCGCCAGCAGCCGCGCGGCCGAGTCGCCGGTCGCCCACAGATCGACCGCCAGGGGCTGGTTCTTCTTCACCCGCTTGGCCACCGCCCGCAGCGCCGTGAGGTTGACCCCGTGATCGTCCCCGTGCCGGGCGTTGACCTCCCGGATCCGGGGGTCCTCGAGCCCGGCGAGCTCGGCCATCACCTCGTCGAGCGTCGGCGTTGTCGTCGTCGTCATGGTCTCGTCCCTTCCCCTCCGGGCGCGCCCGCCGCGCCACCTGTCGGCCCGGCGCCACGCGCGCCGGCCCCCGCCACGCGGCGCGTCCCTATACTCGCCGGGGTGCGCCTGTGGAGCATCCATCCCGACCTGCTCGACCGCGCCGCGCTCGTCGCCGGCTGGCGCGAGGGGCTCCTGGCCCAGAAGGTACTCCGCGGGATGACGAAGGGCTATCGCGCGCATCCCCAGCTCGAGCGGTTCCGCACGCTCGCCGACCCGGTCGCGGGGATCGCCACATGGCTGCACGGTCTCGCCGACGCCGCCGACGCGCGCGGCTACCGCTTCGACCGCACGCGCGTCGTCCTGCCGCCCGGGCCCGAGCGCCTGCCGCTCACCGACGGCCAGCTCGCGCTGGAGTGGGCGCACCTGCGGGCCAAGGTGATCGAGCGTGACCCGCCGTGGCTGGACCGGCTCGTCGCCCCGCGGCCGCACCCGATGTTCGACCTGATCCCGGGCCCGGTCGCGGCCTGGGAACGCGCTGGCCTGCCCGAGGAGTGACCGTGCCACGACCCATCCGCGTCCCGCTGCCCGCGCTCGTCGCGCCCGCCGCGGTGTCCACGGCGCTGGCCCTGCGCCCGATCCGTCGGCCGTTCGCCGCCGCCACCGCAGGGTGGGTGGTGAGCCTGCCGGCGCTCGAGGTGCCGCTGCACATCGGCGCGCTCGTCGGCGCGGCCACCGCCACCGCGCTGAGCCGCCGAGAGCGCCGACCGTCCGACGGGGTGGGCGCGGGGATGGCCGCGCTGACCTGCGCGGGGCTCGGGCTTGTGCTCGCGCGCCACCTCGCCGCGCGGCCCGCCCTGGACCGGGCGCTGCGGGAGGGGGCGCCGCGGAACGGCTCGGAGGGCCGCGAGACGGCGACGACGACGAGCTCCACCCCACCCCACCGCACGCCCTGGCCGACGGTGCTGGCCCGTCCGTGGCCGCTGCCTCCGCACGGGGTGCGGGCCCGCCGGGGCATGGTCTACGGTCCGGACCCCGTGGCGAACCGATTCGATCTCTACACCCGTGCAGACCTCCGCCCTGGTGGCGACGGCGGGGCCGGGTCCCGTGCGGGTGAGTTCGGCGCGGGTGTGGGCGGGGTCCGCGGCGTGCTCGTCCACATCCACGGCGGTCACTTCCGCGCGGGCGCACCGAGCCGCGAGTCCCGCGCGATGCTGTTCGACCACGCGCGTCGCGGTTGGGCCGCCATCAGCGCGACCTACACCCTGTCGCCCACCCCCGAGGCGGGCTTCCCGCAGCACCTGGTGGACATCAAGCGGCTGCTCTACTGGATCCGCGTCGAGGGGCCGTCGCACGGCATCCCGGCCGATGCGCCGATCGTCGTCGCGGGCAGTTCGGCAGGCGCCCACATCGCGATGATGACCGCGCTGACCGCGAACGATCCCCGGTTCCAGCCCGGGTTCGAGCACGTCGACACCACGCTGGCCGCGGCGGTCGGGCTCTACGGGTACTACGGCCGGCTGGGCAGTGCGACCAGGGACGTCTCGGACCCGGTGCGGCATCCGGCGTCCGGGGCGCCGCCGGTGGCGATCATCCACGGCACGCTGGATACGTACACGCCGGTCAAGGGCTCGCGGCGGCTCGTACGGCACCTGCGCGCGGGGTCGCCGAACCCGGTGATCTACGCCGAACTGCCGGGCGCGCAGCACGGCTTCGACGTGGTGTGCTCGCCGCGGTACCTCGCGGTGGTCGACGCGGTCGCCCGGTTCACGGACCGTTACGCCTGAGTGCTCCGGCCGCGTAAGGTTCCACTCACGGTCAGGACATCGCCGATCCGAGGAGACTCCATGCCGCTGACGGGACGATACGAACCCCCGCGGGTCGGCGACTACACCGCGCGCGAGGTCACCGGCGCCGAGCGCGACGAATGGTGGGCGCGGACGTGAGTCGCAGACCTCAGGAGTCCGACGCATGAGCAGGACGGCGATCGTGCTCGGCTGCGGCGGCACCATCGGGGCCGCCTGGGCGATCGCGGCCATGCACGCCCTGGGCGAGCAGACCGGTTTCGACCCGCGTGAGGCCGACGTCATGCTCGGCACCTCCGCGGGCGCCGAACTCGTCACCATGCTCGCCGGCGGCGTCTCCGTCTCCGAACTGGTCGACATGCAGTACGGCCGGGCCACCGACCCGAGGCTGCGGGACCACATCGCCTCCACTCCGCCCAGCGTGCCGCCGCTGCCGCGGCTTCCGTTGCTCAACCCGGGCCTCCTGCGCAAGCGCACCGGGCTGGCGGGCCTCACCGGCATCGCCCCCACGGGACGCGCGGACGCGCGGTGGCTGCAGCGACTCGCCGAGCAGTTCGAGGTCGGCGCCTGGCTCCCCCACCCCGCGGCCCGGATGGTGGCCTACGACGTCCGCGCCGGGGAGCGGGTCGTGTTCGGCGCACCCGGGTCGCCTCACGCGACCGTCGGCGAGGCGCTGCGCGCGTCCTGGGCGACACCCGGCTGGATGCCGCCGGTGCCGATCGGGGACCGCATCTTCGTCGACGGCGGGATGGGCTCGACCGCCTCGGTCGACCTCATCGGTCCGGAGGAGGTGGACCTCATCTACGTCATCGCCCCGATGGCGTCGGCACCGGGCGTCCGCATCCCCGGCCCCGGTGGCTCGCTCGAGTACCGGATGATCCGCCGCCCGATGTCGACCGTCCTGCACGCCGAGATCGACACGGTCCGCGCCCGCGGCACGACCGTCGTGCCGATCCTGCCGACCCCCGCCGATCTCGCCGGCCTGAGCGCGCATTTCATGAACGGCGCGCGCCGCACGCAGGCGTTCGAGCACTCCATGACCACCGCTCCCGCGACAGTCCGGTCGGCGCTCGCCGCCAACGGGGCCGGGGTGTGACTGAGCCGACTCAGCGATATGCGACTGGACCTCTCGACGTCGGCTGTCACCCTCTATCCCCCGACCGCGTCCGCGTCACGACCCCCTGGTGATCGCTAGTCGCTACGGGACGTTGGAACATCGCGCGCCGGCGGCGAGGGGCACGAGTTCGCCCCGGTCAGCGGGCTCAACGGCGGGTGAGCACCACGGGGACAGTCAGCGCGCCGCGCGGCGCGTGACCGGGCGGGTCCCGTCGCCGAGGTCCGGCTCCGGCAGGCGCCGGCTCGGGTCGGCCAGGCCCACGGTGTGCCCGTCATCGGCCAACCGCCGCATCGCCTCGAGCAACATCCGCCGGGCGCTCGCGTTGACCGAGGACACGCGGCTGAGGTCGAGCGTCACCTCCTCCGGCCCCTCGGGGATCTCGGCCAGGCGCCGCAGCACCTGCTCGGCACTGGCGAAGGTCATGGGGCCCTGCAGGCGGAACGTCCGGCGCCCGGAGATCTCGTCGAACCGCACGGATCGCACGGCCTCGACCTCGGTGACCGTGGTGTTCATCAGATGGAGCTCGAGCTCCCGCGACAGCCGCTCAAAGGCGCGTACGCCCTCGACGCTGTGCCCGTGCTCGTCGAGCCGCGGCGAGAACACCCCCAGCCCCACCTGACCGGGCAGCGCGCCGAGGATCCCTCCGGACACCCCGCTCTTGGCCGGAATCCCCACCGTGGACATCCAGTCGCCGGCGGCGTCGTACATCCCGCACGTCGTCATCACCGCGAGGACCTGCCTCACGACCGGTGCCGACACCACCCGCTCGCGCGTGACCGGGTTGACGCCGCCGGTGGCCAGCGTGACGGCCATGACGGCGAGGTCCCGCACCGTAACCCGGTAGGCGCACTGCCGCGTGTATCCGCGCAAGGCCTCGTCGGGATCGCCGTCGATGATCCCGCCGGCGCGGACCAGGTTGGCCATCGCGCGGTTGCGGAACGCGGTGCGCAGCTCGGACTCGCACACGGCGCCGTCGACCTCGAGCCGCCGACCCGCGAATGCCGACAACCCGTCCGCGATGACCGTGTTGCGCTCGTCCTCCGAGGCGCCGGGCGGGCCGACGAGCGTGTGCGTGGCGATCGCCCCGATGTTGATCATCGGGTTGCGCGGCCGGCCGGTGCCCCGGTTGAGGGAGATCTGGTTGAACGCGTCGCCGGACGGCTCCACCTCGACCTTCTCCAGGACAGCCTCGATCCCGCGGTCGCGCAGGGCCAGCGCGTAGACGAACGGCTTGCTCATCGACTGGATCGTGAACTCCGCGTCGGCGTCGCCGGCTGTGTAGACGACCCCGTCTATCATGCAGGCGGCCACCGCGAACCGGTCCGGGTCCACGGCCGCGAGTTCGGGGATGTAGTCCGCGAGCCGGCCCTCCCCGCCGTCCGAGCAGGCGTCGCGGATCTCGAGCAGATAATCAGGTACCGGTGTCTTCACGCCACCAGAGTGTCATGACCGTCCGCGCGGGGGCCGATCAGTCCCGGGCGCGGGGCCTGCGATGCCCGTCAGGCGGCGGACCGCGCGGTCACGACGGCGTGCGGCGCACCCGGCTGCGTACGCCGGCCCGTCACCCTGAAGCCCGCGCGCTCCAGAGCGGTGACCATGCAGTCCATCGGCCAGAGGTAGGCCGTGGCCGCCGGGTGGGCGAACGGACCGTGACAGGGTCCGGTGAAGAACGACAGGAGCAGCTGCCCGCCCGCCTCGAGAACCCGGTGGAGGGTCGCCAGCGCCACGGGGAGCTCCTGTCCATCCATGTGGATGAGCGAGTACCAGGCCAACAGGCCGGCCCAGCGCTCCTGCGTCCCGTCCAGATCAGAGATCGCGCCGTGCCGGAACGCCACGGTCGGAAAGCTCTCCCGGGCCATGTCGACGAACGGGCCGGAGGGTTCGATCCCGTCCACCGTGTGCCCCAGCGCCGCCAGGTGCCCGGCCCACCGTCCCGTGCCCGAGCCGACGTCGAGGATGCGCCCGGGGACACCACCCGCCCACGCCTCGATGACCTCGCGGTCGGGATCGTCCGGGGCGACCTCCCTGCCCAGCACGCCCGCCAGCACCTCCGCCCGCGCCACGTACGCGCTCGGGATGTCCTCATATGTCATGTTCCGGATCCCCCCCTTTTTCCTTTGCTCTCATGTCGATCAACGCGGACCACGCCTCGAAATAGTCCCCGCGACACGACCGGAAAGAATTGTGCGGATAAGTGATCCGCGTCAATGTTCCGGCAGCGGCCCGTCTCTATCGTGGGAATTACTCGGCGGCGGGTGCCGACCGGGACCGAGAGGAAATGACAACGTCATGGCCGTAAAGAATGTCATTCACAGCATCCTGCGCGCGGAGGGGTTCTCCTGCCCGTCCTGTGTGGCCAAGATCGAGAAGCAGGTCGGTCGACTCGAGGGTGTCGAGAAGGTGGAGGTGCACTTCGCCTCCTCGCGGATCGAGGTCGACCACGACCCGGGGGTGTCCAGCGTCGATGACCTCGTGGCCGCCGTGGCGAAGGCCGGTTACAGGGCACGTCCCAGCGCCTTCTGACCGGACCGGTGACCCTTCACCTGCCCTCCGCCGTCCCGCGCGCCGATTCGCCCGGGACGGCGGAGCCGCGTTTTCCGGACATTCCCCCACCGCCGGGCCTGCCGTATCCGATCGTGCGGTTAATTGATCACCGTCATGGTCGCTTCACCGGAACGCTCTTATGGTAATTCCGACGGGTCGAGGAGATGTGTCGGAAACACCGCACCGAAATTTGGACCCGGATATCGAGGAGTAGGTCATGAATACCATCCGTAAATGGATATACGGGCGTTGGTTCGTCCCGATCCTGTCGGGGCTGCTCATCATCGGATCCTTCATCGCATCCGGTGTGGCCGGCTCGGACTTCCGCGGGCTCGAGGACAACGCGGTCCTCGCCGACGTGTTGATGCTCGCCGCCGCTGTCGTCGCGGGAGCCCCCATCGTCAAGAAGGCGGTCGATGCCCTGCTCATCCGCCACATCGGCATCGATCTGCTGGTGTCGGTCGCGGGGATCGGCGCGATCATCATCGGCAACTACTGGGAGGCGGCCGCGGTCACCTTCCTGTTCGCGATCGGTCACGCCCTCGAGTCGGCCACCCTCAACAAGACCCGCTCCGCGCTGGCCGAGCTGGTTGCCGTGGCACCGGACGTCGCGGTGGTGATGCGTGACGGCGAACAGGTGGAGGTCCCGGCCGGCCAGGTCCGCGAGGGTGAGATCGTACTGGTCAAGAACGGCGCCAAGGTCCCCGTCGACGGCCAGGTCGTGGCCGGTTCCGGTGCGCTCGACGAGGCCTCGATCACCGGCGAGTCGATTCCCGTGGAGAAGTCCGAGGGCGACCAGGTGTTCGCCGGCACCGTGTCGCGCGGGGGATTCCTCCACGTCCTGGCGACCGGCATCGGTGCCGACACCACCCTGGCGCGGATCATCCACCGCGTCGAGGAGGCGCAGGACGCCAAGGCGCGTACCCAGAGTTTCATCGACCGCTTCTCCGCGTGGTACACCCCGGGCATCATGGTCCTGGCGCTGGTCGCCGGCCTGATCAGCGGCGATGTGGTGCTGGCGCTGACCCTGCTGGTGATCGGCTGCCCCGGTGCGCTGGTCATCTCGATCCCGGTCGCGATCGTCGCCGGCATCGGCAGGGCGGCCCGCAACGGCATCCTCATCAAGGGCGGGGAGTACCTGGAGACCTCCGCGAAGATCGACGTCGTCGCGGTGGACAAGACCGGAACCCTCACCGAGGGACGACCCGAACTGACCGACGTCCTCGTGCTGGCCCCTGACAGGTCCCGCGCCGACGTGCTGGCCCTGGCGGCAGGCGGCGAGGCGGGCTCCGAACACCCGCTGGCCCGGCCGATCCTCGAGGCGGCCTCGGCCGAGGGGGTCGCCTACGACACTCCCGAATCGGTCCGGCCTATCGCGGGCAAGGGTCTGACCGCGCAGGTGGACGGGCATCGCGTCCTGATCGGCAACCAGGCGCTGCTGGACGAGTTCGGGATCGCCGACGACGGCGGCGCGGCACGGGCGGCCGACGACTTCGCCCGCGACGGCAAGACCCCCATGATCATCGCCGTCGACGACGAGGTGGCCGGCGTCATCGCGGTGGCCGACACCGTCCGTGCCGATGCGGCCGAGATGATCGCCCGGCTCCACGGTTCCGGTGTCGAGAAGGTCATCATGCTCACCGGTGACGTCCCGCTGGTCGCGGAGGCGGTCGGCGCGGCCACCGGGGTGGACGAGGTCCGGGCGGGGCTGCTGCCGGAGGACAAGCTGCACGCGGTCACCGAGCTGCAGCGGGCGGGCCACACCGTGGCCATGGTCGGCGACGGTGTCAACGACGCTCCCGCGCTGGCCACCGCGGACATCGGTGTCGCGATGGGCGCCGCCGGGTCAGCCGTGGCGGTGGAGACCGCGGATATCGCACTCATGGGTGACGACCTGCTCAAGCTGCCGGAGGCCGTCGGTCTGGCGAAGCGCACCGTGTCGGTGATGCGTCAGAACATCGCGGTCGCGATGATCACCGTGGCCGCGCTGCTGGCAGGTGTCTTCGCCGGAGGGGTCACCATGTCGATCGGAATGCTCGTTCACGAGGCGTCCGTCCTGGTGGTCATCGTCAACGCGATGCGTCTCCTGCGTCGGCGGGTCGACGTCCACCGCACCGTCGCCGACCCGGATCGCCGGGGGCGGCACCGCGAGGCGGTCTCGGCCTGACCTGACACCACATCGCGGGCCCGCACCGGAAGATCGACCGGACCGGGCCCGCGGTGTCTCGTCAGATCAGTGGTCGTCGTCCGCCTTGGTCTGATGAACGGTGCCGTGCTCGTGCTCGGGCGGGCCGTACAGCGAGTACACCTTGAGGTCGTCATCACCGATGTTGGTGACGTTGTGCCAGCTCCCGGCGGGCACGAGGATGACCCAGTCGTCGGAGACCTCGCGGACGAAGTCGAGCTGGTCCTTCGCCGGCCCCATCTCGACCCGACCCGTGCCGGCCTCGACGCGGAGGAACTGGTCGTGGTCGTCGTGGACCTCGAGACCGATGTCGTCCCCGGGGCGGATGCTCATCACGGTGAGCTGCATGTGCGATCCCGTCCACAGGGTGGTCCGGTAGTTGTCGTTGGCGAGGGTGGCCTCCTCGATGTCGACGACGAACGGGTTCGGACCCTGGTCAGTGGGGCTCATCGATATTCCTGCTTCCGTAGGCGGGTACACACTGTGGCCGGCGGCCGATGTTGTCCTCCCGAGTTTCGGTCACTCCCGGGCCACTTTCAACCAAGGACAGGCTGTGCAACGCCCCGCGAACGCTCGCGGGCGCTCAGCGCGGCTCGGCGATCTCGGCCAGTCGCTCGCGGTCGAGCACGGCGGTCCAGCGGCGACCGGAATCGATGATCCCCTCCCGCCGGAGCCTGCTCATCACCCGTGACACCGACTCGGGTGTGGACCCGGTCATCCCTGCCAGGTCGGATCGCGTCAGCGGTAGCTCCAGCAGCGTTCCCGCCGCGCGGCCGTCGCCGAACCCGGAGCGGGCCTCACCGAACTTGTCGGCGACACGCAGGAGTGTCCCGGCCACCCGCTGCGACACGGTACGGGTGGCGTGGTGCGTCACCGTGGTCCGCGCGTCCTCGAGCAGCCCCGTGAGGTGGTCGACGACGCGCAGCGCCACCTGCGGGAATCGGGTGAGGAGGTCGCGGAAGTCCTCGGCGCTGATCCGCAGCGCGCACAGTGTGTCGATCGCCTCGACCGTCTCGCCGTACCGCGGCGTGCCGAGCGAGTCGACACCACCGGCGAAATCACCCGGTGCGAGCAGGTCGACGACGACGGTCCTGCCGTCCTCGGAGTTCCGGTACGCTTTGGCGCGACCGTGGGCGATGACGTAGAGGTAGCCGGAGCGCTCGCCCTCGGTATACACGGCGTCGCCGGAGCCCCACGACAGGGACACCGCCCGCCGGTCCACCTCAGCGATCCCGTCGGCGTCGAGGTCGGCGAAAAACGGAGTGCGGTGCAGGACCGCGAGCCGCACGTCGATCGAGCAGGCGTGAGGTTGTGCGCAGGTCGGTCGCAGCGGTGTCCGGCGGCGTCCGGGGATCGCCGTCACGTCGTATCGTGGCGCTTCAGGTTGCTCGTGGCGGGGCCCTCGATGAGCTCACCACATGCCGAGAAGCGGGACCCGTGCCAGGGGCAGTCCCACGAGCGCTCGACGTCGTTCCAGCTGAGCACGGCGCCCATGTGCGGGCACAGCAGGCCGACAGTGCACCTCTCGCCGTCGTCGGCCGTCGCCTCGCCCCTCGGTCGGACGCTCGGCCGCGGGCGCCGGACCACCGACTTCGCCGCGGCGGCGGCCATGTGGACGGGCAGGTCGGCGTACATCGACGGCGCGGTCTTGATCACGCCGGTCAGCGTCGGCTTGCCGAACGACACGCGTGGGTCGAGCCCTTCCAGCCGGTCGACCATGATCCCGGCCGCCGCGGCGGACCCGCTGACCCCCCACTTGCTGTAGCCACCGGCGTAGTGCACGCGGCCCCTCCCCCACGGGAGCGGTCCCGACCTGGGGACCATCTCGACCGGGTGGAAGTCCTGCGCGGACCACCCGTGGGTCATCCGCGCACCGGG
This sequence comes from Dietzia papillomatosis NBRC 105045, assembly GCF_001570845.1. Lineage (NCBI taxonomy): Bacteria > Bacillati > Actinomycetota > Actinomycetes > Mycobacteriales > Dietziaceae > Dietzia > Dietzia papillomatosis. Next base: position 24,364 of record NZ_BCSL01000028.1, read on the forward strand.
GAAGTACTTCTCCGCGTATTCCCGCAGTGACTCGATCTTGGATCCGGTCGGGGCGACGGTTCCGGTGCGGTGGCCGTTGCCGCCCACGAAGAGTACCTCCCCGTTCTCGGTCGGCACGGTCCGCAGCGAGCGCACCGGCGTCTCCACCGAGCCGTACATGCCCTCCGGCAGTCCGCCGTCGTACTCGAAAGCGCATAGGTACGAGCGTTCGGCCTCCATGGTCGCCACCGTCGGGCCGCGGTCCAGTGACGGCCCGGACGTCGCCAGGAGCACGTCACGCGCGGTGAGGATCCCGCGGTCACTGCGTACCTCGGCATGGGCGTCGGCGCCGTCGCCGCGCGGGGTCACCTTGGTGACGCGGGACTGCTCGACGATGCGCACCCCGAGCGCGTCCACGGCCTCGACGAGCGCGGCCAGCGCCTGGACGGGATCGATCTGCAGCTGGTCGGGCAGTTCCACCGCCGATCGAGCGGGGAACGGGACATCCAGTCGATCGTACCACCGGGCGGGAATACCGAGGTCGTCCATCGTCTGCTTCTCTTTGCGCAACGATGCCGTCCCCAGGGCGCCGCGCGAGTAGCTGAGCGCGGGCCTGCGCTGGGCGGGCACACCGTGCGTCTCGCAGAACTCCGCCCACCAGTCCAGCCCGTACTGATGGGCCTCGGCGTAATGACGGGCGGTCTCGAGCCCGTGCCTCGACCGCAGCGTCGACAGTCGCGTGCCCTGCAGGACCGAGACCTTGGCCGTGGTCGCGCCGCTCGCCCCGGCGCCGACGGTGTGCGCCTCCAGGACCACGACGGACTTGCCTCGCGCGGCCGCCATGAGGGCGGTGATGAGGCCGGTGAACCCCGCGCCGGCGATCACCAGGTCCACGTGCTCGTCCTCGGGGAACTCCGTCGCCGGGGGGTCGATCGTCGTGCGTCGCCAGAATGATGTGCCCATGGTGCGTCTCCTCTGAGCTCTCGCCGCGGATGTCGCTGGCGCTCACTGTAAGACAGGCCGTATGTACCCGCACCCGCTCGGTGGGCGCGGGTACGGGCCTCAGGAGTAACCGGAACCGAGCCTCTCGAGCACCCGCCGCAGGTCCGACGCGAACTCGGCCGCGTCCCGCGCAGCGAGCCTCGAGTAGCTCAGCACCAGCCCCGCCACCGCGTGGCTCTCCGCCTGCCCGCTGAGCGAGCGGGTGCGCCACCCCGTCTCCTCGAGGGCACGGACCACCTCGTCGTCGTCATATCCGGGCAGCACCACGCACAGGTGCAGGCCCGCCTCGACACCCGTCACTTCCGGGCCCGGACACTCGCGCGCGAGCGCCGCCACCAGGCGGCTCCGGCGGTCGGCGTAGACCCGCGCGGCGCGGGCCAGGTGCCGGTCCATCGCCCCCGACTCCAGGAACGCCGCGAGCGCCTCGGCCGGCAACGACGACGGGCCCCGGCGGTGGACCACCAGCCATCGCTCGACCTCACGCCACAACGACGCGGGCGGCAGACACCACGCCACACGCAGATCCGGCGCCACCGACTTGGACGAGGTGCCCACGTACGCCACGTGATCCGCCGCGCCGGGCAGCGTGACCAGCGCCGGCAGGGGGGCGACGCCGTAGCGGAACTCGCCGTCGTAGTCGTCCTCGATCACCAGCGACCCTGTCCTGCGCGCCCACTCCACCAGCGCGACCCGCCGGTCCACGCTCATGCGGTGCCCGAGGGGGAACTGGTGCGCGGGCGTGGTGAACACGATCGCGCGCTCGGCGCCCAGACGCGCGGCGTCGAGGCCGCCCGGCTCGGCGGGGTGCAGGCGCGCCTCGAGGCCCTGCTCGCGGGCCATCAGTCGCGCGCCGCGGTAACCGGGGTCCTCCATATGGAACACCGCGGGTGGCCGGTCGGGGCCCGCGGCGGTGAACGCCGCGCACAGGGCCGCGATCGCCGAGCGCGAGCTGTCGAACAGCAGGGGCTCCGCGCCCGCGATGCCGCGGTGACGACGCAGGTGCCCGGCGAGCGCGGCCCGCAGGGACGGGCTCGGTTCCTCCCACGGGTTGAGGCCGGCCAGCCCCTGCGCGGCGGCCGCCCGCACCGCGGCCCGCCACGCGCGCTGATCCACGAGGGTGGCGTCCGGGATGCCGGGCCGGAGGTCCCGCGGCGAGCGGCCCCGGCGGGGCTCGGGGGCCGACGACGCGACGGGGTCGGCGTGCCCCCGGGTGCGCGCGCCCGCCCGCGCGGCCAGCCCGGCACCGGCGCTGACACGGGTCCCCGACCCGTGCGCGGACTCGACGAAACCGGCCGCCGCGAGCTCGTCGAACGCCCGGACCACCGTGCCGCGCGAGAGCCCGGTCTGCTCGGCGAGCGCGCGGGTCGAGGGCAGGCGGTCGCCGTCGGCCAGCGCCCCCTCCGCGATCCGGTCGATGATCCCGTCCACGAGGTCGGCCGCGCCGACCACCTCGCCCACGACGAGCGAGACGGGGCGGGTGGGACGGGCCATGCGCTTCAGCCTAGGCGAGGCAGGCGAGAAGTGGTCCCGCGGAAATGTGCTAAGTGGATCTTCTGCCCGCGCCACTTCCGGGCTGGAATGGGGGCTATGCAGACCTACCGCCAGTCCCGCCGACTCCGCGACGTCCGGTACGACGTGCGCGGCCCCATCCTCACCGAGGCGATGCGCCTCGAGGCCGAGGGGCACGACGTCCTCCGGCTCAACCTCGGCAACATGCGCCCGTTCGGCCTGGACGCCCGGCCCGAGCTGGTGGACGCCGTCGCCCGAGGCCTCGAGGACGGGCAGGCGTACTCCGACTCGCGCGGCATCCCGGCGGCCCGCGAGGCCGTCGCGGACTACTACCGCCGCTGCGGCGTCCGCGGGGTCTCGCCGGCGGACGTGTTCTGCGGTAACGGAGTCAGCGAGCTCATCACCCTCGTCCTGCAGGCGATGGTCGACCCCGGCGACGAGATCCTCGTCCCCGCACCCGACTACCCCACCTGGACCGGCGCGGTGAACCTCACCGGCGGGATGCCCGTGCACTACCTCGCCGACGAGGCGAACGGCTGGAACCCGTCCCTCGAGGACATCGAGTCCCGCATCACCCCGCGCACCACCGCGCTGGTGATGATCAACCCCAACAACCCGACCGGCGCGGTGTACAGCGAAGAGACCGTCCGCGGGATGGCCGACATCGCCCGCCGGCACGGACTGGTGCTGCTGTCCGACGAGATCTACGAGAAGCTGGTCTTCGGTGATGCCGTGCACCACCACGCCGCGCTCGCGGCCGGCGACGACGTGCTGTGCCTGACTTTCGGCGGACTGTCCAAGGCGTACCGGGTGTGCGGGTACCGCGCCGGCTGGGTGGTGGCGACCGGGCCGCTCGACCGCGCCACCGACCTACTCGAGGGGCTGACGCTGCTGTCGAACATGCGGGTCTGCCCCGGCGTGCCCGGCCAGTTCGCGATCCCTGTCGCCCTGGCCGAGGACTCCCCGTGGGGACCGGAGGTCGTGGACCCCGACGGCCGGATCGAGCGGCAGCTGGCCCTCACCGCGGAGAGGCTCAACGCGATCCCCGGCGTGAGCTGCGTGGCGCCGCGCGGAGCGTTGTACTGCTTCCCGCGGATCGACCGGGAGATGTACGGGATCGACGACGACGAGGAGTTCGTTCTCGACCTGTTGCGCTCGGAACACGTCCTCGTGACACACGGCACGGGCTTCAACTGGCCGGACCCCGATCACTTCCGGATCGTCTGTCTGCCCGAAGCCGGTGTGCTGGAGCGCGCGGTCGGCGCGATCGCCCGCCATCTGGAGAGCAGGCTGACGGTCGCGGTGTCGTGAGGGGCCGGGTTCAGCGCCGCCCACCGCCGCGGCCGCACGGCCCCGCCCTCATCGAGAAGACAGTTCAGCGCGTATCGGCCGAGAGGCGGTGTGCGGAACTGTCTTCTCGATGGGTTACACGCCCGGGGTTACACGCCCGGGGTTACACGCGCGCGGAAGCGGTCGGTCAGGAACCGGACGAGCTCGACGAGCCCGACGACCCGGCCGAGCCCACGGAACCGGAGGTACCCGGGGTCCCCGTTCCGGACTCGACATCACCGCCGTACAGGGCGGGCTTGATGTGGTCCCAACCGGAGTCGAAGTTCTTGAGGAAGTTCGGCCAGTTGTGCAGGCCCGTGTCGGAGAAGTCCACTCTGTGCTCGACGCCGGCGCGATCGAGGGCCTTCTCGAACGCCTTGGAGTTCTCGTACACGCCCTTCTCCAGCACCAGGCCGATGAGCAGGCTCTGGTAGTTCGCGCCGTACTGCTTGAGGTCGGCCTCACCGATCTCGGCGTTGCCGGCCGAGAAGTAGACGGCCTTGCCGCGCAGGCCCTCCGGGTGGGAGATGGTGTCATTCTCCGCCCACCGCTTGCTGCGGTGCGGGCCCCACATGTTCTCGACATCGCCGCCGCGGGTCTCCACGCTCAGACGCACGGTCTGGTATCCGAGCTGGTCCATCGTGGAGTAGAAGCCGCTGAAGGACATCACGGCGTCGTAGACATCGGGGTGCGCGGCGGCGAGGTGCATCGCGGCCTGGCCGCCCATCGAGATGCCCCCGACGGCGGCCTTGGCGGTCGTGTCGAGCTGCTGCTCGACGACGGCGGGGAGCTCCTCGGTGAGGAACGTCTCCCACTTGTTGTGGCCGAGCGTCGGGTCCGTCTCCTCCCAGTCGGTGTAGTACGACGCGTAGGCGCCCGCCGGGTTCACCACGTGCACGTTCTCGTCTCTGAGACGGTCGGCGATCTCCGCCTGGTGAGCCCACCCGGTGCTGGCGATCGGCGCCCCGACCCCGTCGAGCATGTAGAGGACCGGCGCGGCGCCCTCACCACGCGACGGGACGACCTCGACGGTGATCTCGCGCTGCATGGCCTTCGAGGCGACGGTCCAGTACTCGTAGGCCCGCGCGTTGCCCGCCTCGTCCTTCCGGTACCGCTCGACGCCGCGGAACTCGGTCTTCGTGATCGAGGGGTCGACCGGGGTCGGCGTCCCCACCTTCTCGGTCGATCCCGCGTCGAGCGGGATGTCGGCAGAGCCGACCGAGCCGATGAGTCCGGCGGTGGAGCCGAGCGGCACCGAGCCGACGGCGTCGATGATCGACTCGAGATCGTCCTGGCCGAGCGTGGAGGGATCGATACTCGCGGTCTGGGCGAGAGCGGGAGAGGCCGACCCGATGGTCAGCGCGACGGCGAGTGCGCCGGCTGTGACAGCGGCGACGCGACGGAGTCCGGAAGACATGTGGCTCCAAAGAGTGATGAGAAGTGTCTGAGGAACCTTAATCCCGACTGAGTTCGGGGTGTTAACCGCGCACCGCTCCGTTCACCCCCGCAGTGCGTCGGCTACGGCGTCTCGCAGGTCCTCGGGCTTGCGGGCGGGCCCGAACCGGTCGATCACCCGACCGGTTCGGCCAACGAGGAACTTGGTGAAGTTCCACTTGATCCGCCCGCCCAACACACCGGACTTCTCGGACTTCAGCCAGTCGTAGAGCGGGTGCGCGCCCGACCCGTTGACCTCGATCTTGGAGAACAGCGGGAACTCCACGCCGAAGTTGCGCTCGCAGAACGCGCCGATCTCCTCGTCCGTGCCCGGCTCCTGGTGCGCGAACTGGTCACACGGGAACCCCAGTACCACGAAGCCGCGGTCGCGGAACTCCTCGAAGAGCGCCTGCAGCCCCTTGTACTGCGGCGTGAACCCGCACTTGCTCGCGGTGTTGACCACCAGGACGACCTGCCCCAGGTAGTCGGACAGGTCCTTCTCGCTCCCGTCCAGCAGGCTGGCTTCGAAGTCCGCGAGGGTGGTCTGGTCGTCGGGCATGAGAACTCCTCGTCGTCGTACTCGTCGTCGTACACGCCGCTGTCATACGGGACCGGCGGCACCGCGGTGACACCCGCCGCTGCCATTGTCACTGTTCCCAGGCCGCACGTGCGGGCGTACTCTGGCACACCCGTGTGAGGAGGCCGCCGTGAGCCAGCTGATCTACACCGCGTTCGTCTCGCTCGACGGCGTGGTCGAGGCCCCCCGGCGGCGAGCCCGGGTACCGCAACACCGGCTGGACGTTCGCGGTGGACTTCCTCGAGGAGGCGTACGGCCTCAAGGCCCGCGAGCAGGACGAGGCCGGGGCGATGCTGCTCGGCCGCGTCAGCTACCAGGCGTTCTCCGTTGTGTGGCCGCAGATGGTCGACGAGTTCCCGAAGTACAACGCCATGCCGAAGTACGTCGTGTCGACGACCCTCGCCGAGGGCGACCTGGTGGAGGGATGGGGGACGACGACGATCTTGCGCAACCTCGACGAGGTGGCGGCCCTGAAGCAGGCGGAGGGCGCGCCGATCCTCGTGCACGGATCAGCGACGCTGGCCCGGAACCTGTCCGACGCGGGCCTCATCGACCGCTACCACCTGTTGGTGTTCCCGTGGATCCTCGGCGCCGGCAAACGCATGTGGAGTGACACCGACAAGCCGCGGCAGAAGCTCGAGCTGGTCGAGAGCGAGGCCTACGGCAACGGCGTGCAGAAGCTCATCTACGACGTGGTCGGGTTCGACCCCGAGGCCTGAGCGCCGCGGGAGACCTCGGGCATCGAGACCGCCGACGCCGCCCCGATGAGGCCGAGCACCGCCAGGAACACCAGCGCCCAGTCCACGCTCACCGCCGCCAGCGCCGAGCTGACGCCTCCCACCACGAGCAGGATGACGCCCATCATCGTGTTGCCGACCGCGACGTACGCGGTGCGGGTGTCGCCCTCCGCCACGTCCACCACGTAGGTCTTGCGGCCCACGCGGACGCCCGAGTGCAGGAGCGTGAGCAGGAAGTACGCGCCGACGAACACCGCGGCGCCGACCAGTGAGCCGCCGTCGAAGCCCGGGATCGACTCGATCAGCACCAGGGCCACCGCCACGATCGACGCCGCCGTCGCCGCGCCCGCCATGAGCAGGCGAGAAGACCGGTCGGCCATCCGGCCGAAGATGCGCCCGCCGATCAGCGACGCCACGCCGGAGGCGAGGATGAAGCCGCCGAGCCCGGCCAGCGCGCCCGTTCCCGAGGCGATCGACATCGTCACGATGAACGGCGGGCTCAGCGACGACACCAGCAGCAGACCGCGCACGGAGATGAACTTCCGGAACGTGGCGTCCTCGCGGAAGAGCCGCGCCGCGTCCGCGAACCAGGAGGGTGACGACTCGTCGGACGCGGGGGCCTCCGCCACGGATTCCGGTTCGTCGGCAGCGCGGGCCTCGCCGGCCGGCTCGCGCACCCGCGCGTACACCGACGCCGACAGCGTCCACAGCAGCGCGCCCACGGCCAGCAGGATCGCCAGCGCGGTGTGGTCGAGATCCTCGCCGCCCAGCATCCGGATGAGCACGCCGAGGGTGATGGCGACCAGCCCGGCCGCCGACGTCGCCAGACCGACGATCTGCCCGCGCTCCCCAGACGGGATGGTGCGGCCCTGCACGTCCTTCGACGCGATCGAACACAGACACCGGCCCAGCGAGAACACCACGAGCGCGGCCAGGATCCCGACGCCCGCCGCCGTCCCGTGTCCGAGCGCGGCGATCGCGGCCATCACCGCCACCGACACCGCCTGCACGGCCGCGCCGGTGACGAAGACCCACTTCCGGCGGCGCACCCGCACCACGAGCGGGGTGAGGAACGCCTGCGGCAGCATCGACCCTGATTCTCGGATCGGCACCAGCAGGCCCACGAAGGCCGCCGGCACGCCGAGGACGTGGAACAGCCACGGCAGTACCGTGGAGGCGTTGACGGTCTGGTCCCCCGACGACTGCAGTGTGTTGGCGGCGACGAGGCGCAGGCCGTTGCGCGGAAGGTCGCGTCGGACGGGCTCGGGGAGTTCGTGTTCCGCGTCGACGGAGCGGGTGACGAGACGGGAGTAGACACGATCGGCGGTGGTCACCGTTCAGAAGACTAGCCGCCTCCGCCGTCTACCACTCCGCCACCCGCCCAGGCCGCCGGCGGAGAGACGTCAGACCGGCGCCGGAGGATCGCCCCGGCGCCGGTCGTGCGCATATTCGTGTGCGGCGCTCGGATCAGGCGAGCGGCCCACCACAGTTCGGCCAGGCGCCCGCGCCCTGACCCGCGAGCACCCGCTCGCCGATGTCGATCTGTTGTTCACGCGTGGCCTGGTCGGCCGTAGCGGCGTACTCGCCACCGCCGTACCCGCTCCACGTCTGCGCGGAGAACTGCAGGCCACCGTAGTAGCCGTTCCCCGTGTTGATCTGCCAGTTGCCTCCGGACTCACACTGGGCCACCTGGTCCCAGCTGCTGGCCGGGGCCGCGTGGGCCGCCGGGGCGGCGAGTGAGACACCGGCCGCGGCCACGCCTCCCGCGAACATCGCACCGGTCAGGGTTCGGACGAGCTTCTTCTGCATCCCTCGTGACCTCCTGAAGGTCTCGTGTCGTGCTCTACGACTGGTTCGTCTGCTTCGACGTCGTCTGTCGGACGGTCGCCGAGACTACGAAGAGCCGGGAGGGGCCCCGCAACCCCCGGGAGCGGGATCCGGGGCCCGACCGGCCAGTGCGCTGGGCGACCGCTGACGTGCAGGCATGCAGGTCACGGCGCAGGCCCCGCTGATCAGACGGCGGGCGGGATCGAGTGCGTGAGATGGCTCACCTCGTCGTCGTCCGGCGCCCATACTGGTGTCATGAGCGACTTCGAGAAGGGCGACCACGTCGAGTGGAACTCCGAGGCCGGGATGGTGCGCGGAGTGATCCGCGACATCCACACAGAGGACGTGGAGTTCAAGGGACGCATGCGGAGGTGCAGCAAGGACGAGCCGCAGTACGAGATCGAGAGCGACAGGACCGGCCACATGGCCATGCACAAGGGCTCAGCGCTGAAGAAGATCGACTAGAGCGGGACGTGGCCGGGCGCGAGCGGCGCTCGAGGCGGGGGCGGCGCTCGAGGCGGGGGCGGCGCTCGGGGCAGGGGCGCAATCCGCGATCCACGTCGGCGGCACGCCCGGCTCTGAGCGCACGCGCGACAGCTCACCCATCTGATCGCGCACCGCCTACGGGACCCCATAGGCGGCGCGCGATCAGATAGGTGGCGCGGCGCGGGCAGGTGATGTGCCCGCAGACTCGGCGAGGCTGCGGACGTGATGCGGCAGCGGGCCCGCCGCGCGACTGCAGGAGCGGCGATCCGCCCCTCCGATTGCGATCCGCCCCCGTAGTTCCGGGGGCGGATCGAGATCCGAGGAGCCAATCGTTGGGCGAGGAGCCGATCGTCGGGCGGCAGGCGGCGGGCCCGGCCGGGCCGCCCGCTCAGCCGGCGACGGCCGCGGCGAGGTTGCTCAGCGAATCTTCGAGCTGCTTCTCCGACACCAGCGGGAACGACACCTTCTTGAGCAGGTCCTTGTCGGTGACCTTGGACCAGTCGTAGGTGTGGCGGACCAGCGTGGAGTCCGGGCCCTGGGCCTCGAGCTCCCAGACCCACTCCCAGCCCTTGGGCTCGGTGCCCGCGGGCGCGGTCTGCCAGGCCAGCAACTTGTCCTTGGCGAAGCCGGTGACGTGGTTCTCGGTGCGGTACTCGCCACCCATGTGATCGCCCTCCATATCCATGGCGAACACGTCCCCGACCCGCTGGATGCGGTCGGTCTTGTAGTCGCCGCGCACGAAGCCGGAGCCGTCCAGGCGGGCGTGGTTCTCCGGATTGGAGAGGAAATCGAAGATCGCAGCCGCCGAGTGGTCGATCACGCGCTCGACGGTGATGGCGTTGGAATCAGTCATGACTCCACTGTGCCCGCCGCCGCGGCGGGGCGCATCCGGTCAGCGATCGGCGCCGAATTCACCGTGGGTTCACCCCGTACTCCCGAGCCGGACCGACGAGGGTGCCAGGATGGAGTGTCCGTTTCATGGTGCAGATGGGAAGTGGTCGCGTGTCGCGGTCTGTTGGTCGTCGAGCGGTACTGGCGTCGGTGGCGGTCTTCGCCGCCGGGGCCCTCGGACTCGCGGGGTGTTCCGAACCCGCCGCCCCCGGATCCGGCGAGGGCACCACGTCCTCGGAGGCCTCCGGCGAGGTGACCCTCTACACCTCGGAGCCGCAGGCCAAGATCGACCAGATCATCGCCGCGTTCAACGAGGAGCAGCCGGACATCGAGGTGAAGGTCTTCCGCGCCGGCACCGGCGACCTCAAGGCGCGCATCGAGGCCGAGAAGACCACCGGCGGGGTCGCCGCGGACATCCTGCTCGCCGCCGACGTGCCCACCTTCGAGGACTACAAGGACCAGGACCTCTTCCAGGAGTTCGAGCCCAGCGAGGCCGACGCCCTGTCCGACGTGGCGATCGACCCCGACGGGTTCTACGTCGGCACCCGCATCATCCCCACCGTGATCGCCTACAACACCGACGAGATCACCGAGCCGCCGACCTCGTGGGCCGAGCTCACCGAGCCCGGGTACGCCGACCGGATCATCCTGCCCAACCCGGACGTCTCCGGCGCGGCCGCATTCAACGCCGCGGCGTGGAGCCTGCAGCCGGACCTGGGCGAGGAGTGGATCGAACAGCTCGGCGCCAACAACCCGCAGGTCGCGGAGTCCAACGGGCCCGTCTCGCAGGCCGTCGCCGAGGGCTCCCGGCCCGTCGGGATCGTGGTGGATTACCTCGTCCGCGACCTCGCCTCCCAGGGCTCGCCCATCGCCGTGAGCTATCCCGATGAGGGCGTCCCCTACATCACCCAGCCCGGTGCCGTGTTCGCCGACGCACCCAACCCCGAGGCCGCCAAGCTCTTCCTCGACTTCCTCGTCTCCAAGAAGGGCCAGGAGCTCGCCGTCGACCAGAACTACCTTCCGGTGCGCGAGGACGCCGGAAGCCCCGAGGGCGCCCCCGCGCTGGGCGACATCGCCCTCTTCGACCAGGACCTCGAGGCGATCGCCGCCTCCCGCGACGACGCCGTGGCCGCCTTCAACGCGGCCGTCAGGTAGGTGACGCTCCCCCTCAGGCTGGCCCTGTGGGCGTCCCTCGCGGGCGTCATGGTGCTGCCCCTGGCCCTGGTCGTCTCGCTGGCGCTGGGGGCCAACCACCTTCCCGAACTCATCGACCAGGGTCTGCTCACGGCCACCGCCAACAGCCTCGTCAGCTCTCTGCTCTCGGCGGTCGGGGCCGTCATCATCGGCACGCTGATGGCGTTCGGCCTCGACCGCACCGACCTGCCGGGCCGCGGGGCGCTGCGCCTGCTGCTGCTCACGCCTCTGTTCATACCGCCCTTCATCGGGGCCATCGCCTGGAGCGGCCTGCTCACCGACGGCGGACTCCTCGACCGACTGATCGGGTTCGCGCCCTGGAACTTCTACGGCGGGCCCGGCGTCATCTTCCTGCTCACCCTGCACGCCTACCCCATGGCGTACTTCGTCGTCGCGGCCGCGCTGCGACGCATCCCCGCAGAACTCGAGGAGGCCTCCCGCCTCTCCGGTGCCCGCCCGACGCGCACCCATCTCGACGTCACCCTGCCCCTCATCCGGCCCGCCATGGCGGCGGCGTTCACTTTGACCTTCGTCAGCGGGATCGGCGACTTCGGTATCCCCGTGATCGTGGGTCTGCCCGCCGGGTTCGAGACGCTGTCGACGATGGTCTACCGGTTCCTCGAATCCGGATCCGTGGCCTCACCACTGCAGACCGTCTCCCAGATCGGGGTGGTGTTGCTTCTGATCGGTGTCCTGGGCACGCTGCTCGACCGGCAGGTCACCAAGGGGTCGGTCGAGTTCGGCGGCACCGGACGGCCCGCCGCGCCCCAGGCCCTCGGCCGGTCTCGGCTGCCCCTGGCGGTGATCGCGTGGACCGTCAGCGTCCTCGTCACCCTCGCCCCGCTCGTCGGCCTGGCGGTCCGGGCCCTCCTCCCCGCACCGGGCGTGCCCCTCACCCTGGAGACCGCGACCCTGGACAACTTCCGGCGGGCGCTGACCGCCTCCACCACGATCGACGGAGTCACCAACTCCGTCGTCCTCGCGCTCGGAGCGGCGCTCATCTGCGGCGTCCTCGGACTACTCGTCGGACTGTTCACCACCCGCCTGGCCGGACCCGACCGCGAACCGCTCCTCATGTCGGTGCTGCTGCCGCAGGCCGTCCCCGGCCTCGTGATCGCCACGGGGTGGCTCATCCTCGGCCGCTACACCGGGCTGTTCAACACCCGCTGGGTCATCCTCGGTGCGTACGTCACCGCCTTCACCGCGATCGTGGTGCAGACCGTCCGCGGCCCACTGGCGGGGATCCACTCGTCGATGGAGGAGGCCGCCCGCATCGGCGGTGCCAGGGCTCTACGCTCGCGGATCGACACGAGCGTGCGCATGGCCCTGCCCGCCGCCGGGATCGGCTCGGTCATGGTCGCCGTCACCGCGGTGCGGGAGCTCACACTCTCCGTCCTACTCGTGGCCCCGGGAACCCAGACGCTCGGCGTGGTGATCTTCCAGTACCAGCGGGCCGGGGACTACAACGCCTCCTCCGCCCTGTCCGTGGTGCTCATGGCGGTGGGCCTGCTCGTCCTGGCCGCCTTCGGCGCCCGCTACACCCGACCCGGCACCGGGTCCGACGCCGCATCCGGGAGGATCCGTGCCTGAACTCGACGCCCGCGGCGTCAGCGTCCGCTTCGGCGAGACCGTCGCCCTCGAGAACCTCGATGTCCACGTGGACTCGGGCCGGATCCTCGCCCTCGTGGGCCCGTCCGGCTCGGGCAAGTCCACCTTCCTCCGCGCCGTCGCCGGGTTCGAACGCCCCTCGGCGGGCACGATCCGGGTCGGCGACCGCACCCTCGTCGGCGACGGGATACACCTCCCGCCCGAGGAACGCGGGCTCGGCATGGTCTTCCAGCACCACGCCGTGTGGCCCCACCTCAGCGTGGCGGACAACGTCGCCTACCCGCTGCGCCGTGCGAAGGTGCCGGCCGCACGCCGACGCGCGCTCGTCGCCGAGGCGCTCGAGACCGTCGAGTTGGGCGAGCTCGCCCGGCGGCGGCCCGACACCCTGTCCGGTGGGCAGCGTCAGCGGGTCTCGCTCGCCCGGGCCGTCGTCGCGCGACCGGGCGTCCTGCTGCTCGACGAGGCCCTGTCCGCGCTCGACGAGCCGCTGCGCGCCTCGCTCCGGCTGGTCCTGCGCCGACTCGCCGCCGAACACGACCTCACGATGGTCCACGTCACCCACGACCGCGGCGAGGCACTCGCGCTCGGCGACGAGGTGGCCGTGCTGCACCGGGGACGACTCGTGCAGTGCGACGTGCCCGACCGGCTGGACGCCGCTCCGAACAGCGCGTTCGTCGCCGGGTTCCTGCACGACGCCACCCTCGTCGACGGGACGGTCGACGGCGACGGGTTCCGCTCCGACGACGGGGGCATCACGCTCGGTGCCGACGTCCTCACCGGGCCCGCCGGCACGGTGACCGGCCCCGCCACCCTCGCCCTGCTCCCCGGCGGACTCGAGCTCGCCGCGCCCGAAAGGGCTCCGGGACGCATCGGCGCGGAGTTCGTCACCTCCCTCTACGGTCGTAGCGGGAAAACGGTCATCTGCCGCCACGGCGACACCGAGCTCAGGGTCCTGGCCCCGGCCGGGACCGCGGTGCCAGGCCGGGTCGGCGAGCCCGTCGGCGTCGACGTCCGGCGCGGCTTCGTCTACCCGAGGAACTGATCCCGGCGCGAGCGCAGCCGCCGCACCAGTCTCGGCGCGCGGCCCGCCGGGGTGTCAGCCCTGGCGCGCCACCGCCCGGCCGATGAGGCGCGTCGAGGCGAGGAACGGCACGCGGCTGAAGCGCTTGGAGTACCAGAAGAACGTGGCCAGGGCGTCGGGCGTGATGACCACCCGGCGGGCCTCGATGCCGCGCACCGACCGCCGGGCGATGATCTCCGACGTCAGGTGCGTCCGCGTGAGAAGCTTCCGCGCCATCTCGTCCGCCTTCGGGTCGTCGCCGGAGAGCGAGTCGGCCAGGCCCGAGCGGAAGAACTGGGGGCAGATCACCGACGTGGAGACCCCGCGCGGCCGGAGCTCGGCGTCGAGGGTCTCCCCCAGCGCGACCGCGGCCGCCTTGGTCGCGTTGTAGGCCCCCATCTTCGGCGCGTGGACGAGCCCCGCCGCCGAGGCGGTGATGACCAGGCGCCCGCCCCGGCCGAGCTTCGGCGCGAGCGCGCGACAACCCCGCACGACGCCGAGCAGGTTGATGTCCACGATCCGCTGCCACGACTCCATGGACGTGGTCTCGAGGGATCCGCCGACCGCGATGCCCGCGTTGTTGACCAGGATGTCCAGTGAGTCGATGTCCTCGGCAGCCGACGCCCAGTCGGCGTCGGAGGTGACGTCCAGGCGGCGGTACGTCCACCGCCCGGGCAGCCCCTGCACGGCGGGGGGCGGGTCGGCGTGAACGTCGGTGAGGATCACCTCGTCGCCGAGCGCCAGATACTCCCGGGACAGCGCCAGGCCCAGCCCTGAGGCCGCCCCGGTGATGAGCACGCGTCTGCCCGGCCCGTCGGAGGCGGGCCGCCCGGACAGTCCGGCACTCCGGCGTGGAAGGAAACGGGTCATGATCGGGCCACCTCGTCGTCGTCGCTCATCTCGGTCACCTCACGCACGGCGGCACCACCGGTGCCCGGCGCGCGGCGGGCGCCGGTCAGGACCACGTCCTCCCCGAACGCCATCTCCCGGCGCTGGTCACCGAACGCGAGCTCGGGGATCTCCACCAGGAAGTTCTGCACGTAGCGCCACGGCCGCGCGGCGCCCTGCTTGGGGAACAGGTGGCCGTCGCGCCGGATGTAGCCGGCGTCGAAGTCCAGCAGGAGTTGATCGGCCGGGCCGTCGGGCATTCGCGGCGCGTAGACCTCCTCACCGGACCCCCACAGGCGGACCATGTAGCGCGAGACCAGGTCCGCGCGCAGGGTCCACGACGAGTTGATGTAGCCCACGGTGAAACTGACGTTGGGCACGCCCGCCAGCATCATGCCGCGGTACGTGGCCAGCGACGGGACGTCGAGCGGCTCGCCGTCGATGCTCAGCGTGCCGCCCCCGAAGACCTGCAGCCGCAGGCCCGTCGCGGTGATGATGACGTCCGCGTCGACGTGCTCGCCCGTGGTGAGGCGGATGCCGCTCTCGGTGAACCGGTCGATGTGCCCGGTCACCACCCGCGCGGCGCCACGGCGCATGACGCGGAAGATGTCACCGTCGGGGGCCTTGCACACGCGCTGGTCCCACGGCCGGTACGGCGGCGTGAAATGCCGGTCGATCTCCTCCGCCGGCAGGTAGCGTCGCTGCATCACCCGCAGCGCCGCCTTGAACAACCACGGCAGGCGCTGCGCGATCACGAACTGCGCGGTGTCGCGCGCGCCGTGGTTGAGGCGGGCCACCCGGTGGTCCCACGGCGCCGGCAGCAACCGCCTCCACACCGCGCTGATGACGTCCTTCCCGGGCAGCGGGCCGATGTAGCTCGGGGTGCGCTGCAGCATCGTCACGTCCGCGCCGAGCTCCGCCAGCGCCGGGACCAGCGTCACCGCGGTAGCGCCCGAGCCGATCACCACGAACCGTCGGCCGGCGTAGTCGAGGTCCTCCGGCCACTGCTGCGGGTGGATGATCTGCCCGCGGAAGTCCTCCTCGCCGGGGAACTCCGGGCGGAATCCCTCGGAGTGCGAGTAGTAGCCGGAGCCGAAGTGCACGCGGCGGGCCCACACGATACGCTCGCCGTCGTCGTTCCGGCAGGTCACCCGGTACAGCTGCACGTCGCTCCGCCAGTCGGCGTCCGCGACCCACGAGCCCAGGTGGAGACGGTCGAGCGCGCCGGCCTCGCGGGCGGTGTCGCGGATGTACTCCTTGATGTCCTCGCCGTTGCCGAGCGTCGAGTCGTGGGGCCAGGGCCGGAAGGGGAAGCCGAAGGTCGCCATGTCCGAGTCCGAGCGGATGCCCGGGTAGCGGAAGGTGTGCCAGGTCCCGCCCAGGTCGTCGTGGACGTCGTGGATCTCCCAGCGCCAGTCGGGGAAGGCGCGGTGGACGTGGTGGGCCAGGTCGATCCCCGACATCCCCGCCCCGACGATGAGCAGGTCCAGCGGGTCGGCGGGCTCGGTGCCCGGCCCGTCCGGGAGGTGGGTGCTACCAGTCATGCCACGTACCGTAACCGCCCGCAGCGAGCGATGGTTTCCGTAACGCGCCAACAAGTTGCTCTTTCGCGCCACGTCGCCCAGAGTGCTCCCATGGCGTTCATCCGATCCGCAGGACTGCGGGGCGTCCGCGCCGTCGTGACCGGGCTCGGCGGCGACGCCGACGACCTCGCGCGGCGATCCGGCCTGCCCCACGGCGCCCTGGACAGCGACGAGATGCTGGTCGAGGACCTGGCGATCGCGCTCCTGCTGGAGACCGCGGCCGCCGAACTCGGATGCCCCGACCTCGGTCTGCGCGTGGCCGAACACCAGGACCTCGACATGCTCGGCCCTGTCGCGGTGGTCGTGAAGAACGCGCGCACCACCACCGAGGCGCTCGAGATGACCTCCAAGTACCTGTTCTTCCACTCGAGGTCGATCGAGATCACCGTCGTCCCCGATCCGCGCGGTGAGCCGGACGTGCTGGGCGTGCGGTTCGGCTACCGGGACCCCGCCCAGCTCATCCCGCCCCAGGCCGTCGACCTCGTGCTGCTCTTCCTGCACCGGGCCATGCGCACCGTGCTCGGCGGCGACTACGGGTTGCTCTCCGTCGAGCTCCCAGGCCCGCTCAACACCCACGCCGCGCAGTACGAGGCCCTCTTCGGCGCGCCGGTCACGCCGTCGACCCCGTCCGCCGTCCTGCGCGTGCCGTCCGACCTTCTGGGCCGGGAGATCTCGGGCGGCGACGACGCCGTGCAACAGCTGGCGCTGCGGTACCTCGAGCAGCACGTGCCCACCGACCGCCGGAGCCTGACCGACCGGACCCGCGCGGCGCTCCAGCAGTCCCTCGACGCCGGCGCCTCGTCCCTGGCGCGGATCGCCGGGCTGCTGTCCATGTCACCCCGCTCGCTGCAGCGCGGCCTGGCGGGCGAGGGCACGAGCTTCTCCGCGGTCCGCGACGAGGTCCGTCGTGAGGTCGCCGCGCGGCTGCTCACCACCACGGAGATCCCGCTGTACCAGATCGCCTCGGCCCTCGACCTCGGCGACGCGACCACTTTCAGCCAGTACGCGCGCCGGTGGTGGGGCATGACCGCGCGCGAGGTCCGGCACGGCCGCGGCGGGGTGGGACAATCGACCCCATGAGCGAGAACCCGTCGTCCGACCCCCTGGCGATGCTCCGTTCCGGACGCGGACTGCCGGACGCCGTCGAGGTCGACGACCCGATCCGCGAACAGCTCCTCGACGCGGCCGCCGCGCAGTTCGAGAGTGTCGGGATCGCCCGGTCGACGATGAACGACATCACCCGGCGGGCGGGCCTGGCGCGGATGACCCTGTACCGCAGGTTCGCCAACAAGCAGGAACTCGTCGAGGCGACGCTCCTGCGGGAGGCGTCGTGGTTCCTCGCGGACCTGCAGCAGGAGCTCGACGCGCACGAGTCCATCGAGGACAAACTCACCGAGGGCTTCGCGTTCACTGTGCAGACGCTCCGCGACCACGACCTGCTCAACCGCCTCCTCGAGACCGAGCCCGAGGCGACGGTCCCCCACTTCACCGTCCAGGGCGCGCCGCTCATCACCGCCGCCGCTCACTTCCTCGCCGCGGAGATCAGCCGCGCCGCCCCCGAGCCGCGCAGCGACGAAGAGGTGCTGGTCGTGGCCGAACTGACCGCCCGACTGGTCGTCTCCTTCGTCCTCACGCCGTCGACGACCATCGACCTCGACGACCCCACCGTCGCGCGGGGCTTCGCCCGGAACCACCTCGGCCCCCTCCTCGGTGCGCACCCGCAGCGCTGATCCCGCGCGGTGCGCGCCGGCAGAGCTGACAATCCCCCCATGACTGCTTGACGAATCGACGGCCTGTGTCTAGCGTCAGGGACAAATAGATCGCGGATGTCTCTCTGTCTCATCCGCTGGATTCCACGCCTCCCGACCCGCCGGGTCGGTGACCGGAAGGAAGATCATGTCCGCAGCCGCACCCGCACCCGCCCCCACGACGAGCACAGACGAGTACGAGGACACGCTCCGCCGCCTGTCGCACGCCTCCGTGCACCGCAGCTTCGACCCGTTCAAGGACATCGCCTGGGACCACCCTGACTTCTCCGTGGACCCCACGGACGAGCGCTGGGTCCTGCCCGCCGGGCTCGATCCGCTCGGCGGTCACCCCTGGTACAAGTCCCAGCCGCTGGAGAAGCAGATCGAGATCGGGCTGTGGCGTCAGGCCAACATCATGAAGGTGGGCCTGCAGTTCGAGAACATCCTCATCCGCGGGATCATGCAGTACGTCTTCACGGCCGAGAACGGCTCCGCGGAATTCCGGTACCTCACCCACGAGGCCACCGAGGAATGCCACCACACGCAGATGTTCCAGCAGGGCGTCAACCAGATCGGGGCGGACGTCCCTGGCATGCCGCGCTGGCTGCGGCGACTCTCACCGCTCCTCCCGCTGGCCGCCGGTCGCTTCCCGGTCGCCTTCTTCATCGCCGTACTGGCCGGCGAGGAGCCGATCGACCACACGCAGAAGCAGGTCCTGCGCAACTCGGACTCGCTGCCGCCGGTGCTGTCGCGGATCATGGAGATCCACATCGCCGAGGAGGCGCGCCACATCTCGTTCGCGCACACCTACGTCGCGCGCAACGCCCCCAAGCTGTCCCGCCGGGACGCGTACCTCGTCTCCCTGGCGTTCCCGGTGATCATGCGGGTGCTGTGCGACGCGATCCTCAAGCCGACCCGCGAGTTCCGGGAGACCTTCGACATCCCCGACGAGGTGGTCCGCGAACTCTACTGGGACAACCCCGAGTCGCGGCGGTTCCTGTCCGACCTCTTCGGTGACGTCCGGATGCTGGCCGAGGAGTCTGGACTGATGAACCGGACGTCCCGCCGGCTGTGGAAGGCCCTGAAGATCGACGGACGACCCTCGCGGTACCGGGGCGAACCACCCGTGGCGTTCCGCGACTGACCACACCCCCTCCCGGACAGGCGCCCACCCATGCCCCACGTCATCACCCAGGCCTGCTGTGCCGACGCCTCCTGCGTCCACGCGTGCCCGGTCAACTGCATCCACCCGACGCCCGACGAGCCGGATTTCGCCACGGCGGAGATGCTCTACATCGACCCGGTGTCCTGCGTGGACTGCGGGGCGTGCGTGGGGGCGTGCCCGGTCGGGGCGATCGTGCCGCACACCGAGCTGGCCCCGGAGCAGCGCGCCTTCCTGCAGATCAACGCCGACCTGACCGGTGACGACCGCCCTTCCCGGCCGCAGGCGCGCGTCCCCACGCTCGTGCGCCTCGGCCCCACGCGCACGGCCGTGCGGGTGGCCGTGGTGGGTGCCGGCCCGGCCGCGCTGTACGCCGCCGACGAGCTGCTCCGCCAGCCCGGGGTGGAGGTGACGGTGTTCGAGCGCCTGCCCGTGCCGCACGGCCTGGCCCGGCACGGGGTGGCGCCCGACCACACCAGCACGCGCGCGGTCGCCGACCTGTTCCGGGCGATCGAAGACCAGCCCGGGTTCGGGTACCGCCTCGGGGTGCACGTCGGCGAGGACGTCACGGCCGCGGAACTGGCGGCCCATCATCACGCGGTGGTGTACGCGACCGGCGCCGGCACGGACCGCCCGCTGGACATCCCCGGCACCGATCTGCCCGGGAGCACGTCGGCCACGGAAGTGGTGGCCTGGTACAACGACCACCCCGACCACGCGGACGCCCACGTCCCGCTGGACCACGAGCGCGCGGTGATCGTCGGCAACGGCAACGTGGCCCTCGACGTCGCGCGCATCCTCGCCACCGACCCGGAGCGGCTCGCCGACACCTCCATCGCCCGCCACGCCCTCGAGGCGCTGCGAAACAGCCGGGTCCGCGAGGTCGTGGTGCTCGGCCGCCGCGGCCCGGAGCACGCCGCGTTCACGCTGCCCGAGCTGGTCGGACTCGCCGCGCGGGACGACATCGACCTGCGCGTCGACGCCCCGGACGGCATCGACCCCGACGCCGCGACCACCCGCCAGGGTCGGCTGAAGGCGGAGTACCTGGCCCGCATCGCGGCCCGCCCCGCCGGAGAGGCCGTGCCCGCGGACGGCACCAGCGGCCCCGGCGTCACCGCCGCCACCGGCGACACCGGCGACACCGGGCGCCGCCGGATCGTCCTGCGATTCCAGACCGCCCCGGTCGAGGTCGTGGGCACGGAGCGGGCCGAGGGCCTGCGCGTGGTGCGCACGGACCTCGTCGGCGGCGAGACGGGCCGGGTCCGCGCCGTGCCCCGGCCCGGTTCGGAGGAGACGATCCCGGCGGGTCTCGTGCTGGGTTCGGTCGGCTACCGCGGGGTCGAGGTGCCGGGCGTGCCGTTCGACCCGGACACCGCGACGATCCCCAGCCGCGAGGGCCGCGTCCTCGACGCCGTCGGCGGCAGCGTCGTCCCCGGCCTGTACGTCGTGGGCTGGATCAAGCGCGGCCCGCGCGGGTTCCTCGGCACCAACAAGACGTGCGCGCGGGAGACCGTGAACTCACTGCTCGCCGACGCCAACGGGGGGCTGCTCCCCACGCCCCGGTCCGCGGCGGCGTTCGAGGAATTGCTCCGCGACCGCGGGCGGAGCCCGGCAGGCGCCGCGGGCCGCAGCCGGCCGTTCGCTACGCCATCCCGGGTGAGTACCCGCTGAGCTGCGGCCGCGCACCGTGGGACCAGCCGCCGCCCTCGCGGACGTGCGCCTCGACGCGGTCGACAATGGCCGCGCCGAGCCGCGCCAGCGGGGACGCCCCGCCCTCACCGGACTCGTACAGAGCCGCGTACTCACGTTCCCGATAGGTCGCCAGGACGGCCACGGCGGCGTCGAGTCTGCGCAGGAGCTGCGGCGACCACTGCGCGGGCTGCTGCGCCAGCTTGAGTCGGGCGGCCAGGCGCGGCCGGGTGTCCGGCAGGTCCTCGAGCAGCTCGTCGTAGACCTGGTCGGGGGCCAGGGTGGAGGCGCGGACGACGCCCTTCAGGAGGCGGTCCGGGAGCACGCCGCTCAGCGGGTCCCCCGGCACGGACACCCACAGGGTGCGGTCGGGGATCGGGCCGCGTCGTGGGCCGGCCACGCCCTGCCCGCCGGGGTCCGGGGTGCCGTCGAGCCAGCGGTCACACGGCCGGTGAGGGTCGCCGATCATCCCGACGGCCACCACGCGGTCGAGGTCTTCCGGGTGGGCGTCCATCCAGTCGTAGATGACGCGCGTTCCGCTGCAGACCCCGATGAGCACGAGGGGGTCCGACGGATGCAGGCGCACGAGCCGGCTGACGTCGGCCACGCCGGCGGCGGCCGCGGATTCCCAGGTGTGGGACCGTCGCGGGTTCACCTTCCCAGGGGTGGGCCACTGCACCCTGACGGCTTCCCGGGCACCTGTCCACTCCGCCAGGTTGTCGACGAACTGTCCGAGTATCCGCGAGGGCTGCCGGTAGCCGCCGTCGCTGTCCGCGATGAATATCCGCACTGTATGACCCCCAGGGTGCCCCACCGGCGCTCCACGAGATTGATGAACCGACCTCAGTGTCGTACGGAAGGCTGACCAACGGCGGGGTCACGAAGTAAATGTTTCCTGTCAAGACGCCTGTACGGTAATGAGATCCGGCTCAGGTTCCGCAGTAGGTGACGTGCTTCGCGGCGTCCGGAGGGGCCGGTTGTGCGTAGCGCTCGCGCCCCGGGCGCTCGGTGTAGGGATCGGTGACGACGACGAGGAGTTCCTCGAACGGTCCCATGTCCCCTGCCGTGGCCGCGTCGAGGGCCTCTTCGACGAGGTGGTTGCGCGGGATGTACAGCGGATTGGCACGGGCCATCGATCCCTGGTCGGGTCCGAGGGCCCGCCACGTCGAGAGCCAGCCCTCCGCCAGGGTGCCGACGTGCTCGCGGACCGGCGCGGTGTCCCCGGCCGCGGCCGCACCGAGGGCGTGGAAGAAGCCGGTGTGGTCGGGCCGGGTCGCGTTGAGGAGCCGGGACAGCTCCTCGATCAGGTCGTCCGCCTCGGCGTCCGGGACCTCGGCCGACAGTCCCAGCTTGTCCCGCATCCCGGCCGTCCACGCCTGCTGGTACCTCTCCGGGGAGGTGTTGAGGACCTCCGTGAGCAGGCGGACCGCCTCCTCCGGGTCCGGATCGATGAGCGGCACGAGAGTCTCGGCGAAGCGGGCGAGGTTCCACTGCAGCACCGGCGGTTGGTTGGCGTAGGCGTAGCGGCCACCGGTGTCGATCGAGCTGAACACGGTCGCCGGGTCGAAGGTGTCCATGAACGCGCACGGCCCGTAGTCGATGGTCTCGCCGGAGATGGTCGTGTTGTCGGTGTTCATGACGCCGTGGATGAACCCGAGCAGCATCCAGCGCGCCACGAGGTCGGCCTGGGTGCCGACGACGGAGGTGAACAGCTCCAGGTACGGGTTTTCCGCGTCCGCGGCGTGCGGGTGGTGCCGGGCGATGGCGTGGTCGGCCAGCCGACGCAACAGCTCGCCGTCGTCGGTCGACCGCGCGAACTGGAACGTCCCCACCCTCAGGTGGCTCGCGGCGACCCGCGCCAGCACCGCGCCGGGCAACGGCGTCTCGCGGTACACGGTGTTGCCCGTCGCCACCACGGCGAGTGAGCGGGTGGTGGGCACGCCGAGGGCGTGCATCGCCTCGCTGATGAGGTACTCGCGCAGCATGGGTCCCACAGCGGCCAGGCCGTCGCCACCGCGCGCGAAGGGGGTCCTGCCCGAGCCCTTGAGGTGCAGGTCGCGACCGTCGGGCAGCTCGCCGAGCAGCAGCGCGCGGCCGTCGCCCAAACGCGGCGAGTATCCGCCGAACTGGTGGCCCGCGTACGCCTGGGCGAAGGGCGTGGCGCCGTCCGGCACGTGGTTACCGGTGAACAGGCGCACCCCTTCCTCACCGCGCAGGTACTCCGAGTCCAGTCCCAGCTCGGCGGCCAGCGGCTCGTTGAGTGCGAGGAGTCGCGGATCCGGCGCCTCGGCCGCCTTCCACGGCACCCCGAGCTCGGGGAACTCGGTGGCGTACCGGGAACCGAGGGAGACGGGCGATGCTGCCTGCGGGGTCATACCCCGACGGTACGTCCGTGTGCGGTTCCGCGTCAGGCCAGAAGGACTGGGAGCCGCCGTCGATGGCTGAGCGGGACCGGGCTCGGCGGCGACGGACCCCACACACGCCGGGCTCCCCGAGCACGCCGGCCCGCTCGCCGACGCCGCCCGTCACGACGTCACCTGTCGACTGCTGCCCGGAAACCCTGCCGTCGGGCGCCGCCATCAGGGGATCGACACGTCCCGCGACCCTCTAGAGTCAGGTCACCACAACGACGAAGGAGGCCCGGCATGGGACCTGCTCGGTGCGCTCAACCAGACCGTCGCCGAGTGCTGCGACGAGGTGCACCCAGTGGTGTGCGGACGGGTGCTGAGGCTGTGACCGCCGACCGGGCCGGGGCGGCGCGCGCGGCCGCGGAGGCGGTCGGCGCGGGCGTGACCACCGGCCTGAGCGCGTTCCCCCTCACCCCGCTGCGCGACGACCGTGTCGACGAGCACGCATACGCGGGGATCGTCGAGCGGCTGGCGCGCGCCGGGATCGACTCGATCGGCGCCCTGGGCTCGACCGGCTCGTACGCCTACCTCGACCGGGCCGAGCGGCGCCGCGTGGCCGAGCTGACCGTTCGGCACGCGGGCGGAACCCCGGTGATCGTCGGCATCAGCGCGCTGCGCACCTCCCACGCGCGGGCGCTCGCCCACGACGCGCAGGCGGCCGGCGCCGCCGCGGTCATGCTCGCCCCCATGAGCTACCAGCCGCTCACCGCCGACGACGTGGTGGGCTTGTACACCGACGTCGCGACCGAGCTGTCCGTCCCGATGGTGGTCTACGACAACCCCGGCACCACCCGGTTCGACTTCACGCCCGAGCTCTACGCTCGTCTGACTGAGCTTCCCGCGGTCGCGTCGATCAAGATCCCACCGCCCCCGCCCGCCGCCGAGGCCGCGCGCGACCACATCGCGCGGCTCCGGGAGGCCGTGCCCGCGCGCGTCGGGTTGGGGGTCTCCGGCGATCCCTCGGCCGCCGCGGCGCTCCTCGGTGGCTGCGACTGCTGGTACTCCGTCCTCGCCGGCACCCTGCCCGGACCTGCCCTCCAGATCGCCCGCTCGGCGCTGGCGGGCGACAGCGGGGAGGCCTTCGCCGCGTCGGACCGGCTCGCCTTACTGTGGGACCTGTTCGTCCGGCACGGGAGCCTGCGGGTGGTGGCGGCGGTCGCCGAACTGCTCGGACTGGCTCCGGGGCATTGCCTGCCCCGGCCACTTCTGGGTCTGCGGGGACGTGACCGGGCCGAGGTGGAGACCGTCCTCACCGCACTGTCGCTCGCGAAATAACGACAGGTTCACCCCGGCGGGCTCATACTTGAGCCGTCCCCTCGCCGGAGGTCGCCTGGGTCCGGCGCCGGGCCCTCGTCCTCATCGAGAAGACGGTTTCGCACGTCGCCTCTCGGGCGATACGGGCGGAACCGTCTTCTCGACGCTCAGCGCCGGGCGGGCGCAGCGCCGACTCAGTCGGCGTCGAGGTCCTGCTCGATGAGGGCGGCGATCTCGGCGACGGCGTCGGCGTCGTCGCCGCTCACCGTGACCTCGGCGCCCTTCTCCGCGCCGAGCGCCATGATGAGCATCGCGGAAGCGGCGTCGGCCTCCTCGCCGTCGAAGGTGATCTCGATGTCCGTGTCGTACTTCTCGGCGGCCTCGGCGATGATGCCGGCCGGGCGGGCGTGCAGGCCCTCGGCCGATCCGACGATGACGGTGGTACTGGCCATGGTGTCTCCTCCTGTGGGGTGGGTGGCGGGGGCGCGGGGGTCGGGCCTTGCCGCCATCGTGCAGGGTGGGCGGTCAGGCCGCGACCGGCTCGGCCGCGGCGGCCGGCGCCACTGCCGG
>NZ_BCSL01000029.1:0-48084 GCF_001570845.1 Dietzia papillomatosis NBRC 105045
GGACTCAACGTCGCCCAGCCCGCCCACCGCCGCATCACAGACGGTGACACCCGCCCATACGCAGTCACGAGGTCAGACAGTAGACCTCGGCGCCCCCGATGAACAGTAGGTGTTCGCGCCCGGTGATCCGCCTGCGTATCACCGCAGCGTGCGGCCCACGACCCCCGCGTAGATCTCCTGCGCCAACCGCTCCGCGCCCTCCACGAGCGCGGCGACGGCGGCCGGATCGACGCCACCCGCCGCGGGCACCCCGGAGACGACGGAGCGCGGGTCCTCGTCCGCCGCCACAGAACTCCACCGCGACCCGGCGGCGAGCAGCGACCCGTGCTTGACGTCGTAGTAGGCCGACCCCGACCGCAATGCCACCCCGGAGGCCCCGCGGGCCGCCGCGAAGAGATGCGGATGGAAACGGGTGGTCAGCCAGACTTGCCCAGGCCGGGCGGGCAGACCCGTAGCCCACAGTTCCTGGAACGGTACGAAACGCGCACGGGCCAACCGCAGGTCAGCCAGGGCGCGGCCCACCTCGTCGTCGTCGCTGTCTCCGCCCCGTCCACCGTCGGCACCGGACGCGGCCGCGGCGCGCGCACACACCCTGTCCCACACCACCCGGTCCCCACCGGGGATCGACTCGACGACGGTGATCCGCTCGCCCGGCACCGCCCACGCGGCGAGGATCCGCGCGACGGTGGCGGCGAGGACCTCCGGCTCCACCAGGTCGGACTGGGCGCAGAGCACCAGGTCGCGGCACGCGTCCGGGTCGGGCGAGTAGACGGGGTGGTCGCCGGCCTCGACGACACCCGCCGCCGACAGGGCGAGCCAGCCGTCGTCGGCCACGTGGCGGACCGGCACCCCCGTGCCCGCGAGGAGCTCGAACGAGTCGGCGTCACGGACGGTGACCAGGTCGTAGTCGCGCAACGCCCCCGCCAACCGTCCGGCGTCCCCGCACGGCACGAACCCCTGACCGGTGGCCACCACGCGCGCGCCCGCCGCCCGGCCGGCCTCCCCCGCCGCCGCGACCACGCCCAGGTGATGCGGCCACAGGTCGTTGACGAAGCCGCCGCCGATGAGGTGGACCACAGACGCGCTGCGTAGCAGGTCGATTCCCGTGGCCAGCGCCGGACGCAGCCCGGGGTCGCCCATCGCGGCGCGGCAGAACCCGATCGCCTCGTCGGCGCCGGTGTGCTCGGAGGCCAGGCGCCACAGGGTGTCGGTGAAGAGCACGTCCGGGTGCTCGGAATGGTGCAGGACCGCCGCCTGGCCGGGCGTGTGGCAGTCCACCACGACGGGCGTCCCCGGCAGTGCGTGCCGCAGGTAGCGCAGCCACCCCGCCAACAGCTGCTCGTCGCCGTGGTTGGGGTGGCCGGCCGGAGCGACGAGGTACACGGGCCGGTGGCCCTCCCGCGGCCGGCCCCACCGCGCGTCCGCGGTGGCGCGCACGGCGTCGAGCCGGCGTCGGGCCCGTCGTCTCAGGCGGGCGGCGGGCGCGGCTCGGCGAGTCGGCGTCATGACGTCAACCCTGCCGCACCCCCGTGGGGCCCCGCCGCCCGGGTCAGACCGCCGCCGGCCGCCGGACCGGACTGGGGGTCAGATCGGTGGGATCAGATCCGCACGAGCATCTTGCCCACGTTCGCGCCCTTCATCAGATCGAGGAACGCGTCGACCGAGTTGTCGATGCCGTCGACGACGGTCTCGTCGAACACGATCTCGCCCGAGGCGACCCACGGGCCGACCTTCTCCGCGAACTCCTTGAACAGATGCATGTACTTGTTCACCGTGAAGCCCTGCAGGGTGAGGCCGCGGGTGATGGCCTGCCACATGTTGTCCGGCCCCGGCGCACGCTCGGTGGCGTTGTACGAACTGATCGCGCCGCACAGGGCCAGTCGGCCCCCGTCGTTCATCAGGTCGAGCGCGGCCTCGAGGTGGTCACCGCCCACGTTGTCGAAGTAGACGTCGATCCCCTCGCCGTTCTCGCTGCCGAAGTGCTCGCGCAGGAGCTTCCGGACCGGGCCTTCCTTGTAGTTGATCGCCGCGTCGAACCCGTAGCGCTCGACGCACGTGGCCACCTTCTCCGGGCTGCCGGCCGAGCCGACGACCTTCGAGGCGCCCATCAGCGTGGCGATCTGCCCCACCGCCGAACCGACCGACCCGGCCGCGCCGGAGACGAACACGCTCTCGCCGGCCTGGAACCGGCCGATGTGCAACAGCCCGACGTACGCGGTGAGGCCCGTGGTCCCCAGGACGCCGAGATACGCCGAGATCGGCACCCCGTCCATCTCCTGCACCACGCGGAACTGCCGGGCGTCGCCCTGGGCGACGTCGCGCCACCCGTCGTTGTGCAGGACCACCGCGCCGACCGGGTGGTCGTCCGAGCGGGACTCGACGATCCTGCCCACGGCCGCGCCGGTCATGGTCTCGTCGAGCTCGAACGGCGGGATGTACGAGCGTCCCTCGTTCATCCGGCCCCGCATGTAGGGATCCACCGAGATGAACTCGTTGGCCACCCGGACCTCGCCCTCGGCGAGCTCGGGGAGGTCGACGGTGACCGTGCGGAAATTGTCGTGGGTCGGCCATCCGGTGGGACGGCTCGCGAGCTGGATCTGCGTACTGGTCGTCATCTCTCCTGTCTACGCGCCCTCGCGGCGGGGCTGCCACCGGCGGAACCTCTAGTACGCTGAGCCCTCGTGCAGGACCAGTCCCTTCCCGATCCGACCTCGGCGACGCTCCCCGACGAGCGCGTGCGGGGCGAGATCGTCAACGACTCCCACACCTTCCGCCGGGCCGTGGCCGACCTGCGCCAGGGGCTGAGCCAGCGCGAACTGTGGCTGTCCCTGGGCTGGCAGGACATCAAGCAGCGCTACCGCCGCTCTACCCTCGGCCCGCTGTGGATCACCATCGCCACCGGCGTCATGGCCGTGGCGCTCGGCCTGCTGTACTCGATCCTCTTCCAGATCCCGCTCGCCGACTTTCTCCCGCACGTCACCGTGGGCCTCATCATGTGGGGCTTCATCTCCGGCTGCATCAAGGAGGGCGCCGAGGTCTTCATCGCCAACGAGGGCCTCATCAAGCAGCTCCCCAGCGCCCTGAGCGTGCACGTCTACCGGCTGGTGTGGCGGCAGTTCCTGTTCCTGTGCCACAACCTGGTCATCTGGGTGGTGCTCATGGTGGTCTTCCCGCGGCCGCTGGGCTGGGAGCTCCTGCTGTCCGTGCTGGGGCTGGCGGTGCTCATGGTCAACGGTGTGTGGGTGTCCATGCTTTTCGGCATCCTCGCCACCCGGTTCCGGGACATCGCCCCTCTGCTGGACTCGATGGTGCAGCTGCTGTTCTACATGACCCCCATCGTGTGGACCACGCAGACGCTGTACGAGCAGGGCGGGCAGATCGCCGACCGCGCCCGCATCGCCGAGATCAACCCGCTCTACCACTACCTGGAGATCGTCCGCGCGCCCATGCTCGGCCAGTCCGTCGACGCCTACCACTGGTGGATCGTCCTGGCCTGCACGGCCGTCGGGTTGCTGCTGGCGTTCGTGGCGCTGCGCCGGTTCCGCTCCCGAGTCCCGTACTGGGTGTAGGAGGTACATCCCATGAGCTCCGTCGCGCCCACCCCCGGCGGCGTGTCCATCGACTGCGTGGACGCGTGCGTGGATTTCCCGATCTTCGACGCCAAATCGCGCTCCCTCAAGAAGGCGGTCCTCGGCTCCGCGGGGGGCGCGATCGGCCGGAACGCGTCCAACGTCGTCGTCGTCGAGGCCCTCAAGGACATCACCCTCTCCCTCCGCGAGGGGGACCGCGTGGGCCTGGTCGGGCACAACGGTGCCGGCAAGTCAACGCTGCTGCGGCTGCTGTCCGGCATCTACGAACCCACCCGCGGCGCGGCGCGGATCCGCGGCCGCGTGGCGCCCGTGTTCGACCTGGGCGTGGGCATGGACCCCGAGATCTCGGGGTACGAGAACATCATCATCCGCGGACTGTTCCTCGGCCAGACGCGCAAGCAGATGAAGGCCAAGGTCGACGAGATCGCCGACTTCACCGAGCTCGGCGACTACCTGGACATGCCGCTGCGCACCTACTCCACCGGCATGCGCGTGCGGCTGGCCATGGGCGTGGTGACCTCGATCGACCCCGAGATCCTTCTGCTCGACGAGGGCATCGGCGCCGTGGACGCGGAGTTCATGAAGAAGGCGCGGGTCAAGCTCGCCGACCTCGTCTCCCGCTCGGGCATCCTGGTCTTCGCCTCCCACTCCAACGAGTTCCTCGCGCAGCTGTGCGACTCGGCCATGTGGATCGACCACGGTCGCATCCGCCAGCGCGGCAGCATCGAGGAGATCGTCACCGCCTACGAGGGCCCCGAGGCCGGCCGCTCGATCGGCGAGTACATCGGCAGGATGCGTCATGAGAGCTGAGGGCGGGGCCGCCGCGGGAGACGCGGGCCGAAAAGCGGCCGACGCCCGCCGGGTCGTGGCCGTCGTGGTCACCCACCGCCGGCTCGAGCAGCTGCGCGAGTCCCTGGCCGTCGTGTGCGGCCAGACCCGCCCGATCGACCACCTGGTGGTGGTGGACAACGCCGACGAGCACGCCGTACGCGAGCTCGTCGAGTCGCAGCCGGTCGAGGCCACGTACATCGGCTCCAAGCACAACCTCGGCGGCGCGGGCGGCTTCGCACTGGGCATGCTGCACGCGCTGGCCACCGGCGCGGACCTCGTGTGGTGCGCGGACGACGACGGCCGCCCCGAGGGCCCCGACGTCCTGGCCACGCTGCTGCACTGCATGGACCGCCACGGCCTGGCCGAGGTCTCGCCGGTGGTGTGCGACCTCGCCGACCCCGACCGACTGGCCTTCCCCCTGCGGCGCGGCGTGGTGTGGCGGCGTCGGCGCTCGGAGCTGTTCACCGGAGCGGGCGCGGCCGGCGACGGGGAGACCACCGAGGACCTGCTGCCCGGCATCGCGTCGCTGTTCAACGGCGCCCTGTTCACCGCCGAGTGCCTGGACCGCGTGGGCGTGCCCGACCTGCGCCTGTTCATCCGCGGCGACGAGGTCGAGGTGCACCGGCGCCTGGTCCGCTCGGGGCTGCCGTTCGGCACGTGCCTGACCACCGCGTACCTGCACCCGCAGGGCTCGGACGAGTTCAAGCCGATCCTCGGCGGCCGCATGCACACGCAGTTCCCCGACGACCCGGTCAAGCGGCACTTCACCTACCGCAACCGCGGTTACGTCCTCACCCAGCCCGGCAACCGGCGGCTCATCCCGCAGGAGATCGTGCGATTCGGCTGGTACTTCCTCGTCTCGCGGCGTGATCCGGCGGGGTTCCGCGAGTGGCTGCGCCTGCAGCGCATGGGCGCGGGCGAGCGGTTCGAGAAGCCCGGCGCCTGACCCGCGAGAATCCGCTACCCCGACTCCGGATCCGCTACGCCCTGAGGGGTAGCGGATCCCGAGGGAAGGTAGCGGATTCGGGGGGCCGGGCCCGGGTGCCCGAGTGCCGGCATGCGGCAGGATGGGGGCATGACCGACTGGATCGCGCTGCAGTCCCGCGCCGCCGACCTCTACGACGAGGTGCTGCCCGCCGTCACCGACTGGGACGCCGCCACCCCGTGTAGCGACTGGACCGCGCGCGAGGTGCTGGCCCACGTGGTGGACGAGCAACTGTGGGTGCCGGGCCTGCTCGCCGGCGGCACGGTCGACGAGGTGGCCGACGACCTCGAGGACCGCCTGCGTCGCCTGCGCGACGCCTCCGGTCCCGAACTGGTGGAGGACTGGGAGTCGGTCACAGCGCCGGTGGGGGCGGCGTGGCGCGGGACGTGCGCCGGCGGCGCGGACACGGAGGTGCATCTGTCGTACGGACTCGCTCCCGCGAAGCACTACCTCGCCCAGCAGGTGTTCGACCTGGCCGTCCACGCGTGGGACATCGCCTCCTCGCAGGGCATGGACCTGCACTGGGGCGACGATCTCGAGCGGGCCGTGGTGGAGTTCGTCCGGACCGACCTCGCCGAGAACCCGGCGCCGGAGCTGTTCGACCCGGCGGTCCCGGGCTTCGACGGCCCGGACGTGTCGGCGCGGGACGAGGTGCTCGCGCTCACCGGCCGCGATCCCTCGGCCTGGCCGGCCCGGTAGGTCGCGGGGCCGCGGCACCGTGCCCTTCAGGCCTCGCGCAGAGCCGCCATCGGGCACTTGGCGACGGCCTTGCGGGCGCGCTTCTCGTGCTCGGAGGGGATGTCGTCGACCAGCAGGCGCACCACCTCGTCGTCGTCATCCAGCGCGAACACCGCCGGCGCCAGTCCCACGCACACCGCCTGTCCCTCGCACCGGTCCGGATCCACGATGATCCTCATGTCACGCCTCCCCGCCGAGGGCCCCGGGCCCCGTAGTCGATGGTTGTGGCCCTGAAAGTAGACAAAACACGGTGCCGTGTCCAGAGAATGAGCCAAATTGCCGGGAACCGAACTGACTCCCCGGTAAGTTACTATCGGTCGATGCCCAAGACCCTGCTGCACCGCTACACCTCGAGCCCCCTGGCGTTCCCCGTCCTGGCCTCGCTCTACCCGCCGCTGCTGGGGTCGGGGATCCGCATCAGGCACGTCGCCCCGGACTGGACCCGCGGCGAGCTGAACATGCACGTGGCGCCGTGGACCGCCAACACCAACGGCACCGCGTTCGGCGGCGCGCTGTTCGCCGCGACCGACGTCCTCTACGGGGCGCTGCTGTCCGGGCAACTGGGCGGCGGCTACCAGGTGTGGACCAAGAGCGCGACGATCGACTTCCGCTCCCCCGGCCGCGGCCGACTCCGGTGCGTCGTCGAGGTGCCGCACGCGGAGGCGGACTCGATCCGCGAACAGCTGACCACACGGTCCAGCACCAGCGTGGTCCACACCGCGGTCGTGACCGACAGCCGCGGCAGGACGGTCGTCGAGGCCCGGCACACGATGTTCATCCGACGCCGCAAGTAGCGCCGCCACCTGCGCGAACGTATCCGTGCCGACGGGCGGCGAGCATCCGTCGGGGGGTCGACACCGCCGCGCGCGGGTAGGATGATCCGGTCAACCGGCCCTCCCCGGAAAGGAAACCCCGTTGGGAGCCACCCCGCTCGCATGGTCGTTGTCAGTCGGCCTGATCGTCGCACTCCTCCTGTTCGACTACTTCTTCCATGTGCGCAAGGAGCACATTCCCACGATCAAAGAGTCGGCCATCTGGTCCTCGCTCTACGTGGGCGTCGCGGTCCTGTTCGGCTTCGCCGTGTGGATCTTCGGCGGCACGGACATGGGTATCGAGTACTTCGCCGGGTACCTCACCGAGAAGGCGCTCTCGGTGGACAACCTGTTCGTGTTCCTCCTGCTGTTGACGAGCTTCAAGGTGCCCAAGGCGGGTCAGCAGAAGGCGCTGCTGTTCGGCATCGTCTTCTCGATCATCGCCCGCACCGCGTTCATCTTCGTGGGCGCCGCACTGCTCAACCAGTTCAGCGCGCTGTTCTACGTGTTCGGCCTGTTCCTCATCGTCACCGCCGGCCGCCTGCTGGCCGAGGATGACGAGGACGACGACGAGGTCGACAACGTCATGGTCCGGTTCGCCAAGAAGGTCATCCCAGCGACCGATCACTACGACCACGACAAGCTGTTCACCGTCGAGAACGGCAAGCGCGTCATGACGCCCATGATGATCGTCATGGTCGCCATCGGCGGCACCGACATCATGTTCGCGCTGGACTCGATCCCCGCAATCTTCGGCCTCACCCAGAACGTCTTCATCGTCTTCACCGCCACCACGTTCTCGCTGCTCGGCCTGCGCCAGCTGTACTTCCTGCTGGAGGGCCTGCTCGACCGGCTGGTCTACCTCAAGTACGGCCTGGCGGCGATCCTGGGCTTCATCGGCGTCAAGCTGGTGCTGCACGCCCTGCACGAGAACAACCTGCCGTTCATCAACGGTGGCGAGCACGTCGACGTGGTCGAGGTGCCCACGCTGCTGTCGCTGGGCGTGATCGTGGTGGTGCTCGTCGTGACCATCGTGGCGTCGCTGGTCAGCCCCGCCGGCAAGGCCCTCACCGTCCTGGGCAACCTCAAGCGTTACTCGCGGGAGTACCTCAACAAGGACTTCACCGACGACCCGGTCGAGCGCGCCCGGCTGTGGAGCAAGATCCTCGAGAACGAGGACAAGCTCGGCACGATCGACCGCAAGTACTTCGGCAGCGAGGGCGACGTGTGGGAGCTCGAGCAGCTCCTGCGCCGGGTCTGGGACGAGCAGGGCCGCTACGAGAAGGCCACCGACTACACCCGCTGATCCGCCGTACCCACGGCATCCCGGCCCGCGGCCTCAGCGCCGCGGGCCGGACCACATCCCGTGCGGGTCGGCCGCGGGGTCATCGGCCGGCGGGTAGCGGACCTCGGACGACGGCCACCGGGCCCGCAGCACGGCGGCCGCGCGGCGGCCCGCGCCGGTGTCAGTCGCGCTGTAGTCATCCGCGGCCGGGGCCGCGATTCCCGGGGCGGCGGCTCCGTGGACCACGATCACCGTCCACCCTGCGTGCGACAACTGCTCGCGGTACCGCTCGGCGCCGCGACCCGGGTTCGGTGGCGTCGCGGAGTCCGCGGCGGTGAAGACCACGCAGCGGGCATCGGGATCGGCCAGCGGCAGCTCCACCGTGAAGTGCCCCATCCGCATGGTGTGCCCGTGCCGGAAGCCTTCGAGCCCTGCCGCTCGGAGCTCCAGTCGTACCCGCGTCGAGACGGCCGAACCCGACCGGGGGTCCGCCGCGCGGGCGACGGCTACGAAGTCCCGGGCGCCGCGGCCGGAGGGGTGCTCGAGCGCGCCCGCCAGCTGGCCCGGCAGCTCGGGCACCATCGCGCACAGCCGCTCCACCGACACCACCGCATCCTCGAACCCGAGGTCGCCGGCCAGGTCCCGGCAGGTCCGCAGCGGGGTGGTGACCCGCAACCCGTCGATCTCGGTGACAGCCGACGGCGGCAGGGTGCCGTAGCGGTAGATCCGACCCGGGCGGGACCGACGCGTCGAGGGCAGCCAGATCTCGGGTGGCGCATCCGCGGGCACCGAGTCGTCGCCCCACAGCAGGGCGGCGCTGCGGCCGCGCAGCACCCCGTCCGGCCAGGTCCGCGCCAGGGCGATACTGCGGAGCCGGAGGTCGTCGGGCTGGTCATCGCGTCGGTACATCCCGTGCCAGATCCGCTCGTACCGGTCGCGGTCCCGGGCGTCGGAGACGGCGGCTGCCAGCTCGGCCGTGGTGAGCGGGCCCGGCGGCAGCGCGAGGACGTCGGCCGGGGGCGCCGGCGCGGTCGGGGTCGAGGTCGGAGTGTCCATGCCACCTACTCTGCCCCGACGCCCCGCCGCGTTCCGGCTGTCCGCGGGTCCGGGGCTGGCCAGATGTGGAATTCGGGGCGGCTGTGGATCAGCCACCGCGATGCCGGTCTGAGGGGTCCGCTCGGAACCTAGGCTGGACCGGTGATCGAGTTCGCGCTCTTCTGCGCTCCCGCGGTGCTCTACGTGGTCGTGCAATCGCGTCGGGGCGACCGGTCACCCGCGGCCGCGCTCGACCGGATCGGTGCGCGATGGGGCGCGCCCTCGGCGTACGGGTGGGCGCTCCTCCTGCTCATCCCCCTGGTGGCGGCGAGCTGGTCGGCGATCGCGCTGATGCCCGCCGAGGTGGTGGACGATCCCGGCGTCACGGTCGCCCGGGTCACCTCGGCCGGGGCCGTCGTCGGCGTCGCGCTGCGGGCGGTGGGCGAGGAGGTGTTCTTCCGCGGGCTCCTCGGCGGCGTCCTCGTGCGTCGACTCGGATTCGCACGGGGCACCCTGCTGCAGGCGGCCGCGTTCGTCGTCCCGCACCTCGCCCTGCTCCTGATCGACGCCGGCCTGTGGCCGATCGTCGTCATCCAGTTCGCGGCGGGCTATGCGCTGGGGTGGCTCCGGCACCGGACCGGGACGTTCGTGCCCGGTGCCGTCGTCCACGTCGTCGCGAACGTCGTGGCCGGACTCGTCACCGCCTGAACGCGGCGGCGCCGCTACACCCCGTAGAGCCGCGCCCAGTTCTCCCGGGTGGTGAGCTCGGCCTGGGCCGCGCGCCACCGCCGCTGCGCGGCGGGCGCCTCGCGGACGAACCGGGCGAGCAGCGCCGCCAGCCGCTTCTGCAGCTCGGAGACCCGCGCCGGATCGACCTTCCGGTGGTGCACGCCGGTCTGCGAGGCGTCGGTCACGTAGACCTCGTCGAACAGCGACACGTGCCACCAGGCGGCGTCCTCGTACGGGATCGCCACGACGCCGCGGCGCTGCCGACCGAGCTTCTGGGTGAGCAGCCGCTTGGCCAGCACCTGGTCCTCGCGGTCCTCGCGCGGGATGCCCACCTTGCGCTCGACTCTGATCCCCGCGGGGAGCGCCTCCACGGCGAGCTTGGCGGTCTCGGGGTACTCCGCGCGCTCGGCCCGGATCGCTGCGAGCGCGGCCTGCCCGCCGTCGCCCACCCCGCGGGAGCCGTCGGGCCCGTCGAGGAACGCCTCGATCCCCCGCATCCGCGTGGCCGCCAGCCCGTACTGCATGCCCACCATCGCCCGAAGGACGCTGCGCCCGAGGTTCTTGGCCATGCTCTTCGGGTCGATCCCCTGCCGGATCGCGGCGGTGACCAGCGAGTTCCGCTGGGAGAAGAACTGGCCGAAGTCGTCGCCGTCCTTCCAGTAGAAGTCGGCGTGCCACACGGCCGCGCCCTGCAGCGTGCACGTCGGGATCCCGGCCTGACGGCACCGGAGGCCGTACTCGATGTCGTCCCACTGGAAGAAGTACGGCATCGGCAGGCCCACCTCCTCCACCGCCTCGCCGGGGACGAGGCAGGACCACCAGGCGTTGTACTCGGCGTCGATCCGCCGCTCCTGCCGGTTCTCGACCACCGACTCGTCGCGCAGCGCGTACTCGTCGGCGTCGAGGCCGCCGCGGAGCTCGTCGAGCTGCGTGCGCTCGGCCGAGACCAGCAGGTAGTCGGGGTTGTACAGGTACAGCATCTGCGCCCCGACCAGCATCGGCTCGCGCGTCACGGCGGCAAAGGCGAACAGTCGCAGGACCGTCTCCGGCTCCACCCGGACGTCGTCGTCCATGAGCAGTACGTCCACGGGCCCGGCGGCGCCCGGCGCGGTGGCCTCGAACAGGCCGCGGCTGAAGCCGCCGGCGCCGCCGAGGTTGGGCTGGCGCAGGTAGTGCAGCCGGTCGCCGAACTCCTCGGCCGCGTGTTGGAACGGCTCGCGGGTCTCCACCAGGTCGGTGCCCTGGTCCGTCACGTAGAGGTCGTCGACGAGGTCCGCGACGAGGGGATCCGAGGCCAGCGAGTCCACGGTGGCCGCACAGTCGTCCGCCCTGTTGAACGTGCAGATCGCCACGGCGGCGCGGCGGGCGGGCCTCGTCGTCGTCGTACTCCACACAACCTCCGACACGGTCGCCGGCGCGTCCACGGCGTGCAGCTCCAGCCACATCGCGCCACCGTCGGTGAACGCGTCCACCGGCACGTGCAGCACCGCCATCCCGTCACCGTGGTGGCGGACCACGTCCACCGTCCGCACGTGGGAGCCGATGTCGGAGGCGCGGACCAGCACGTCCAGCTGCCCGGTCGTCTCCACGGACACGCGCACGGTGAGCTCGGTGACCGAGGTCCACCGCTGCCAGTAGGAGGCCTCGAACCGGCCGAAGTACGTGTTGGTGTCGACGATCGCGCCGGCGTCCATGTGCAGCTCGGCGCGGGTACGTCGCACGACCCCGCGCACGATGCGCGAGTACAGGTCGTCGTTGACCCACCGGCGCGGGCCCGAGAACAGCGTGCGCTGGAGCAACAAGTCGCGCTCGGGCTGCGGGGCGGCGGTGTCGGTGCCCGCGGCGGTCACGGTGGTGGCGTCCATGAGGCGATGCGCTCCTGGTGGGGTCGGTGCGGGGACACGGCCCGTCGGGGCCGCGCGGCGGCGGGCCGCTCAGGGCCCGGTCGCGCCGTCCAGGCTAGTCGCCGGCCCGGCGGCGGCCGCGTCGACGACCGGTGAGTCGGTGTTCGGGGGCTGCACGGGCGGGGTGACCGGGGGGATCCCCGGCGGCGGCAGCAGCGGCGGGTGGTCCGCGGGCACCGGCAGAACCTCGTACAGCCGGGCGCCGGAGTTGCCCTCGACGAGCCGCAGGTGGGGGTTGAGGTCGAGCCCGATGAACCCGCCCGGCCGCCCCGGCCCGCCCACGACGCCGGTGCCGACGATCACCCAGCGCACGTCCTGCCGCAGCACCTCGTGCGTGACCGACGGGTCGAAGCCGTAGCGGTTGATCGAGGTGTACAGGATCATGCGGTCGGCGCCGACCTGCCCGACCGGGTCGTCGGCGAGCGGCGCGCCGAACACCACGGGCACCCCGTGCAGCGCGTACGCCCACGCGGTGCCGTCGAACGGGTCATTGAGGACCACGCCGCCCTCGTGCCGCTCGGCGAGCGCGTCGAGCACCGCGCGTTCGCGGGCGTTGACCGCCGGGCCGTCGCCGTAGCCCCACACCCGCAGGTCGCGGGCCAGGACCGCGTGCCCGGAGACCGTGAGCAGCCCCAGCACGGCCACCACCACGACGCCGGTCCGCGCGGCCGGGCGGCGGGCCGAACCGAGCGGGACGAGCGCCCGCACGCCCGCGCCGGCCAGCACGGCCGACGGCAGCACCAGCAGGGAGGCGAACCGGTAGAAGTCGTCCCACCAGAAGCCGGTGAACACCCGCACCCAGTCGCCGTGCACCGCCGCGGCCAGCACGTACAGCGCGCCGTAGACCACGAGCGCGGCGGCGGGGGCGGCGAGCGGGCGACGGCGCCGCGGGTCCACGACCGCCACCGCCAGGCCCACGAGCACCGCGACCGCCATCCCGATCGAGGACAGCGCGGTGGGCCCGAGGTCGAACACCCCGGCCACCGCGCGCGGCACACCCACCTCGCGCGGCCACGAGAACCCGGCGAGCGACTCGGTGGTCCCGGCCGAGACCATGGTCACCGACCACAGCACGTACGGGGCCGCCGCGACCGCGGCCAGCGCGAAGCCGCCGAGGACCGCGAACCTGGGCCGCGCGCCGGGCGCGGCGACCACCCCGGCGACGGCCTGGGCCGCCAGCGGGATCGCCGCCGCGAGCGCCACCGACGGGTGCACCGACCACGCCCCCGCCATGCCCGCCCCGAGCAGCGCCGCGTGCGCGAGCACACGCGGCCGCCGCGCGGCGAGCTGCTCGCCCAGCAGGACCAGGCCCGGGATCACCGCCACGCCCAGCGCGAACGGCAGCACCGGGCCGCGGCCCAGCGCGAGGTACGGGAAGGTCCACGCCGCGCCCGCCACGACCGCCGCGCCGACCGCCGCGAGCCGCGACCCGCCGCACAGCCGCCCCGCCAGGACCGCGACGCCCAGCACGAACACCACGCCGGTGACCGCCGAGACCGCGTTGAGGGCCTCCGGCAGCCCGCCGCCCACGCCCAGCAGCAGGGACGCCAGCGCGTGATAGGTGTCCGGGTAGAAGAAGTGCGGGTTGGCGGGCTGGCTCACCGGCGCGAGGTCGGTGAGACCGGCCCGCCCCGTCTCGGCGATGAACCGCGTGGCGCCGCCGTGGAAGATCGCGTCCCAGCCCTGCGGGATGGCCGTGAGAGCGCGGGTGGCGACGAGGACCTGGACCGCCGGGACGAGGGCCAGAGCGACGACGACGAGGTCGACCACCCCCGGGCCCGGCCCGCGACCGCGCACCTCGTCGTCGTCATCGGACCCCTCGCCCCGCCGCCACGTCCCCCGGTCGGCGACCCGGGCGGCGATCCCGAGCGCGGCGGCGGCGAGCAGCCCACGAGGGCGGTCACGCCCGCCGAGGCGAGGCCCCACCGCACGTCGGCGGCGGCCGTGACCGCGCACCCGACCGCCACCACAGCGGTGGTCAGGGCGGGGCCCGCGGCGAGCGCGTCCCGCCACCGCGCGCCGGCGGCCAGGCAGATCAGCGCGCCCGGCACGACCAGCAGCGCCAGCGCGGCGGCGAGCAGGAGCGCGACGGACATGCCGGTCAGCGGACCCGGAAGATCACAGTCCGCTGGACGATGAAGTTGGTGACGGTCGCGACGCCCTGGGCGATGACATACCCGATGGTCGTGGCCCAGAAGGTGCTCCAGTCCAGTCCGTGGAAGAACGGCACGAGGACCATGAACAGACCCCACTGCACGCCGAACATGAGGGCGTACAGGCACATCGTGGCGATGAACCGCGCCCGCGACGGCTCGGCCCGGAACGTCCACCGGCGGTTGATGCCGTACGCGGTGAGCGTGCCCGCGACGAACGACAGCGCCTTGGCCGGGCCGTAGCCCAGACCGGCCAGCATGAGCAGCTGCAGCAGGCCGTAGTCGACGACCGCCGAGAGCACCCCGGTGAGGAAGAACCGCACGATCTGCGTCTTGAGATCGGCGCCCTCCCGCGGGTCGGACTCGTGGTGCGACTCCAGCGGGTCCACCGCGCCGCGCAGGGAGTCGAGGACGGAATCGACAGGATCGGCCGGATCGGTCGGGTCGGCCGGATCGGTCGGGTCGGCGGAGTCGCTCCTGGCGCCGGCGTCTCTCGGGGAAGAACTCACCAGCACAGGGTAGGCCGCGGCTCCGACGAGTGAACATCCACACAGGGGGCTTGTGCGGCCCCGGCGGGCGTGTCATCCTTTCTCCATCGCGGGCACACCAGCCCGTTTCCGGTCGAACCGGCCGGCGACACCTCCGCCGACCCCGTCCGACCCCGCTGGAGCGATCCGCTCGCGGCACACCCCATCTCTTCTCGGCGCCCACGCCACGAGGTCCGCGCCTTCTTTCCCGGGTGAGCCGCCGTCGCTTCCACCCCCACGCACCCGAACGACCCCCCACGTCGTCCCGCCCCGGCGGTGACGCGCCGGGCCCGTCGTCCTTCCACGACCAGGAGTGAGTCCCATGTCGCAATACCGCAGCCCCGCCATGAACAACGCGCCGACCGCGTTCTCCTACACGCCCACCGGGCGGGCGATCCCGCCGTCGTCGCCGCTGCGCACGCCCAACCATCGCCCGGCGTCGCCGTCGTACACGCCCACCGGACGCGTCGTCCTGTCGACGCCCGCCACCCGCGGCTCCGCGTAGGACGAGCCCACCCCCGACCCCGCGGTTCGCGCGCGCCGGTCACCCCCGGCGCGCGCGACGCCTCCGCCGCCGACCGCGCCGTATACCGTGAGCGCATGAGGTCGCGGCGTCCCCTCCGTCCCGGCCGCGCGGTCGCGGCGGCACTCCTTGCGCTGACGTGCGCGCTCACCGCGGCGCCCGCCGGAGCCGCTCAGCCCACCGGTGCGGCGTCGTCCGCGGTCACGGTCCCCGACCCGTTCGCCGCGCTCCGGCCCGCGCCCGAGCACGAGCGCACGCCCGAGCGCTACCTGCCCAGTCCGTCCCCGGACCCCTGGTACTCGTCGCCGCCGACCGTCGACCCCGCGACCGCCCCGGGGACGATCCTCGCCACGCGAGAGGTGACGATCCCGCCGCACAACGTCCGCAACTTCGGCCGCGGCTGGCAGGTCCTGGTCCAGAGCACCGACTCCCACGACCGCCCGCAGCAGATCGTGTCCACGCTCATCGAGCCGGCCACCCCGTGGCCCGGGCCCGATCCGCGGCCGCTCGTGTCGTTCAACGTCACGATCGACTCGCTCGGCCTGACGTGCATGCCGTCCCACACGCTGCCGCACACGCTCAACCTCGAGCTCCCGCCGTTCCTGCAGATCCTCGCCGACCGCGGCTACGGCCTGGTCGTCACCGACTTCCAGGGGCCCAGGGCGGCCTACGCGGCGGGGCGCGCCAACGGCCGCGCGGTGCTCGACGGGATCCGCGCAGCCCGCGCCTTCGTCCCACCCGGTGAGGCCGGCCCGCTGTTCGCCGACTCGCGGGTCGTGCAGGTCGGCTACTCCGGCGGCGGCATCGCCACGGGCTGGGCCGCCCAGCTGCAGCCCGTGTACGCCCCCGAGCTGACCGGCGTGCTCGTCGGCTCATCGGTCGGCGGCGTGCCCTCCGACTACTCCGACCTGTTCGACACCATGGACGGCACCATCGCCTCCGGCCTCTACCGCGCCGCCGTCCTGGGCCTGGCGCGCGAGTACCCCGAGCTGTACCCCCTTCTCAACGCCACCGGCGACGTGATCGCGCACCACCTCCGCGATGCCTGCGCCGCCGCCAACACCGCCGGGGGGCTCATCCCCGCGCCGCTGTCCGCCCTGACCGACGTCGATCCCCGCACGGACCCCACGGTCGCGGCCGTCCTGGCCCGCAACCGCCTGGGAACCCCCGACCCCGCCCATGGCGCTGACCCGCGGGAGGTACCGACCGGGCCGGTCCAGGTCTGGCACGGTGACGCCGCCGCGCCGATCGGCCCCGGACCGGGGTCCTCGCGGGGGCCGGGCGACCCGTTCGTCCCCGAGTGGACGGCCCGTCGGCTGGCGGACGAGTGGTGCGCGGCCGGTGCCGACGTCGAATACACGCCGGTGCCCGGCGAGCACATCCTCGCGGCCTACACCGCGGTCGGCCCGGCGCTGGACTGGGTCGACGACCGGGCACGCGGCGTCCCCTTCGACTCCGGCTGCCGGCCCGACTGACCGGCGCGGCCCGAGAGGGCGGGTCCTCGGCGAGCGAGCGGCCCTCGTCGTCGTCGTCATCTCTCCCTCATCTCCCCGTCGGCCGCGTCACACCCGGGCGCGGCGACGCGGCGGCCGGGCCCCGCCGGGCGGTAACCTCGACCGCGTGAGCACCGCGCAGAACACCCCACCGGCCCCGACCGCGCTGGACACCGAGCTCCGGCGCCTGACCGGCTGGGGCCGCACCGCCCCGGCGTTGAGCCACGTGCTGACCCCACGCTCGGTCGACGAGATCTCCGCGGCCGTCGCGGCGGTCAACGACTCCAACGCCTCCTCCCCAGCCCACCTGCGGCGCGGCGTGGTCGCCCGCGGCCTCGGCCGCTCGTACGGCGACAGCGCCCAGAACTCCGGCGGACTCGTCGTGGACATGAGCCGGTTCAACCGCATCCACGAGCTCAATGCCGAGAAGGCGCTGGCAGTGGTCGACGCGGGCGTCAACCTCGACCAGCTCATGCGGGCGGCCCTGCCGTTCGGGCTGTGGGTGCCGGTCCTGCCGGGCACACGGCAGGTGACCGTCGGCGGTGCGATCGGCCACGACATCCACGGCAAGAACCACCACTCCGCCGGCTCGTTCGGCAACCACGTCACGCGCATGGAACTGCTCGTCGCGGACGGCCGCGTGCTCACGCTCGAGCCGAGCGGAACCGCCGACGACCCCGACGGAACGCTGTTCTGGGCCACCGTCGGCGGCAACGGCCTCACCGGCATCGTGCTCAAGGTGTGGATCGCGATGACGCGCACGGAGACGGCGTTCTTCCTCGCCGACGACGACCAGACCTCGAGCCTCGACGAGACGATCGCCCTGCACACCGACGGGTCGGAGTCGAAGTACACCTACTCGTCCGCGTGGTTCGACGCGATCAGCGCGCCCCCCAAGCTCGGCCGGGCCGCGGTCTCGCGCGGGTCGCTGGCCACGCTGGCCCAGCTCGAGGAGTACGCGCCCAAGCTGGCGAAGAACCCGCTGGCGATGGACGCCAAGCCGCTCATCACGTTCCCCGACGTGTTCCCCAACGGGCTGGCCAACAAGTACACCTTCGGCCCCATCGGCGAGGTCTACTACCGGCTCGGCGGGACGTCGCGGAACCAGATCAAGACGTTGCCGGCGTTCTACCACATGCTCGACCTGTTCTCGGAGTGGAACCGGGCCTACGGATCCAAGGGGTTCCTGCAGTACCAGTTCATCGTCCCGCCCGGCGCGGTCGAGGGCTTCAAGGAGATCATCGGCGACATCCAGCGGTCCGGGCACTATTCGTTCCTCAACGTGTTCAAGCTGTTCGGACCCGGCAACCAGGCGCCGCTGTCCTTCCCCATGGAGGGCTGGAACGTGTGCGTGGACTTCCCCATCAACGACCGGCTCAACAGCTTCGTCAACCACCTCGACGCCAAGGTCATGTCGATGGGCGGGCGGCTCTACACGGCCAAGGACTCGCGCGTCCCGGCCGGGCGGTTCCACGCCATGTACCCGGAGATCGACTCGTGGATCGCCACCCGCCGCGGCATCGACCCCCACGGGGTGTTCGCCTCCGACATGGGCCGGCGGCTCGAACTGCTCTGAGCGGGTGAGCGCCCCCAGCGGTGTCGGGGCCCGTCGGTAGACTCCTGCCCATGATCAATGCCGTCGGCGTCCCCCAGACCCTGCTCCTGCTCGGTGGAACCTCCGAGATCGGCCTGGCCATCTGTGCCGAGTACCTGCAGCAGGGACCGATGCGCGTGATCCTGGCCTGCTTGCCCGGGGACCCGGGTGTGGACGACGCCCGGGCGGAGATGAAGGCCGCCGGCGCGAGCGCCGTGGAGGTCGTGGACTTCGACGCCGCGGCCACCGACACGCACCCGGCCGCGTTCGAGACGATCTTCGGCGGCGGGGACGTCGACGTGGCGATCGTCGCGTTCGGCCTCCTCGGGGACAACGAGGAACTCTGGTCCGACCAGCGCAAGGCGGTCCAGATCGCGCAGATCAACTACACCGGTGCCGTCTCGGTGGGCGTACTGCTCGCCGAGCGGATGAAGAGCCAGGGCTTCGGCCGGATCATCGCC
Source organism: Dietzia papillomatosis NBRC 105045 (assembly GCF_001570845.1). NCBI lineage: Bacteria > Bacillati > Actinomycetota > Actinomycetes > Mycobacteriales > Dietziaceae > Dietzia > Dietzia papillomatosis. Next base: position 18,661 of record NZ_BCSL01000029.1, read on the forward strand.
ATGAGCTCGGCCGCCGGACTGCGGGCCCGCCGCTCCAACTTCGTCTACGGCTCCACCAAGGCGGGTCTGGACTCCTTCTACACCGGTCTCGGGTACGCGCTCGACGAGCACGGAGTGGACGTCCTGGTGATCCGCCCCGGTCAGGTGCGCACCCGGATGTCAGCGCACGTCAAGGAGGCGCCGCTGACCATCAACAAGGAGGAGGTCGCCCGGATCGCGGTGAAGAACGCCGGCGCAGGCAAGGGCGCGGTCTTCGCGCCGGCCGCGTTCGGCGGGGTCATGGCCGTGCTCACGCACGTGCCGCGCCCCATCTTCCGCAAGCTCCCCTTCTGAGAATGCCGCCGGCGCTACGCGGGCCCGGTCTGGCCGGGGCGGCGACGCTGCTCGCCGCAGCCGTCACCGCCGTGGTCCTGGTCGGCTTCTCGCTCGTCTCCTTCCCGGCCTACGGCAACTCCAACGTCCTGCGTGCCCTGACCGTGGTCTGTCAGACCGCCGCGATCGCGCTGGTGGCGGCGGGGATCCTCGCCGCGCGCGCCGGGGAGCGGCCGGGGGGTCGGCCCGCGCTGGTGCGGCTGGGCAAGCTCGCCGCCCCCACCGGGTCGGCCCTGCTCGTGGCGGCCACGCTGGGCATCCCGCTCGCGGCGTCGCGGCTGTACCTGCACGGCGTGAGCGTGGACCAGGAGTTCCGCACCCAGTTCCTCGGCCGCTCGGCCACCTCGCTCGGGCTGCCCGACATGGCGTACATCGACCTGCCGTCGTTCTACCCGTCGGGGTGGTTCTGGCTGGGCGGGCGGTTCGCGAACCTGGTCGGCCTCGAGGGCTGGGCGGCGTTCAAGCCGTGGGCGATCCTGTCGCTGGCGGTCGCGGCCGCGCTGGTCACCGTGCTGTGGACGCGGATCCTGCGCACCGACCTCGGCGCCGCGGTGGGCCTGGTCTCGACCTCGATCGTGCTCGCCTACGGCAGCCCCGAGCCGTACGGCGCCGTGGTGGCCCTGTTCCTGCCGCCGGTCCTCATCCTCGCGTGGCACGCGGTCAGCCCGACGGCCCGCCACGCCGGCCGCGGCGCCACCGTGGCCACGACCCTGTTCCTCGGGGCGTCGGCGTGCACCTACACGCTGTACACCGGCCTGGCGGCGGGCACGGTCGTCCTCATGGCGCTCGTCGCGACCGTCTCCGCGGTGCTCGCCGCGCGGCGCGGTCGACGCGTGATCCCGCTCTGGCTGCCCGCGGCCCGGCTCGCCGTGATCGGGTCCGGGTCGATCCTGATCGCCCTGCTCGTGTGGGCGCCCTACCTGCTGGCCGCGCTCCGCGGCGAGCCCGCAGACTCCGGCACCGCCATGCACTACCTGCCCGAGGCCGGGGCGCGGCTGCCGCTTCCGATGACCGCGGGCGGCCTGACCGGCTGGGTGTGCCTGGCCGGCCTGGTGTGGATCATCGCGCGGGCGTGGACCTCGCGCCGCGCGCAGGCGCTCGGCCTGGGCGTCGTGGCCGTCTACCTGTGGAGCCTGGCCTCGATGGCCGTCACCGTCCTGGGCACCACCATGCTGGGATTCCGGCTCGAGCCGGTGCTCATCCTCCTCCTGGTGGTGGCCGGGGTGTTCGCCGTCGTCGACGTCGCCGGGCTCGCCGTCCGCGCGGCCGGCCGTCAGGCCGGTGAGCCCCGGCCCGCCGCGGAGGCCGCCGACCGTCGTCGGCGCGCCGGCGCCGTGGTGGGTGTGCTGGCCGCCCTCGCCGTGCTCGCACACGCGCAGGGCATCCCCGACCACCTGCACGACGAGATCCGGCTGGCCTACACCGACACGGACGGCCACGGCGAGCGGGCCGACCGCTACCCGCCCGGCCCCGAGTCCCACTACGCCGAGGTCGACCGCGTCATCCTGGAGTCGTTCCCCGGCCGTGACCGGACCGACCTCGTCGTCGCCAGCACCGCCGACGCGTTCCTGGCCTACCACCCGTACTTCGCCTACCAGGCCGTCACCTCGCACTACGCCAACCCGCTGGGGCGGTACGCCGACCGCAACGCGTCCATGGTCGCGTGGCAGGACGCCACCAGCGGCGACGAGCTGTTCGCGATGATGCGCTCCACGCCGTGGCGCGGCCCCGACGCGATCGTCACGCGCCGGTCGGGCGACGGCTTCACCCTGCGCCTGGCCGAGGACACCTACCCCAACGACCCCAACGTCCGCCGCTTCGGCGTCACCATCCCCGGCGAGGCCGTCGAGGGGGACCACTTCGAGGTCCACGACGTGGGTCCGTTCGCCGTGATCACGGTGCGGTGAGGAGGCTGTGCGGTGATCAGGCGATGACAGCGGAGCGAACGGGAACCGTGGGACGGGGCGACGACGACGAGGTGCACGACACCGACGTCGAGCGTCCCCTCGGTCTGCACCCGTACCCCGGCATGGACCGCGACCGCCGGTGGGCGGTCATCACCGGCTTCCTCGGGGCGGTCCTGGCGATCCTCGCCGGGTTCCTCCCCGTGCACCAGGACACCACGCGGGTGCAGTGGACGGCCGGGCCCGACTACGCCTCGGTCACCGCCCCGCTCGTCTCCGGGCGACCGCTCGACCTCACCATCACCGCACCGTGCGCGCCGCTGGCGCAGGTCCCCGAGAACACGATCGTGTTCTCCACCCTGCCGGAGGGCGCCCCCGGGCGGATCTCCGACGGGCTGGTGGTCCAGCGCGCCGAGGACGCGGCCGGCGACCCGGTCATCGAGGTGGCGGTACGCAACATCACGCTGCTGTCGGTGCCGCTGTCCACCCTGCGTGACCCCGCGTGCGAGACGCTGAACGTGCGCGCCGAGACGGGCATCCTCGTCGCCGAGTTCACCGGCCTCGAGCGCGACCCCGACGACGCCGACGACGCGGTCCGCGCCGCCGTCCCGGGGACCATGCGCCCGCAGGTCACCGGGGTCTTCACCGACCTCACGCCCGTGACCGCGCCCGACGGCCTCGGCGAGTCCACGGTCGAGGTCACCGTCGACTCCCGGTACTCCTCCAGCCCCACCGCGCTCAAACTGGTGCTCATGGTGATCGGGGTGCTCGCCACCCTCGCCTCCGTGGTGTTCCTGCACCGCCTCGACGGCATCGACGGCCGCTCGCACCGCCGCTTCGTCCCGCGGTCCTGGTCGCGACTGTCCGGGGTCGACGGGGTCGTCATCGGCGTCCTGGGCTTCTGGCACCTCGTGGGCGCCAACACCTCCGACGACGGCTACCTGCTCACCATGGCCCGCTCGGCCGGGCCCAGCGGGTACATGGCCAACTACTTCCGCTGGCTCGGCTCCCCCGAGTCCCCGGTCGGCTGGTACTACGAGATCCTGCGCGTGTTCGCCGAGATCTCCACCGCCAGCCCGTGGATGCGGCTGCCCACCCTGCTGTGCGGCATCCTGTCGTGGCTCATCATCAGCCGCGAGGTCGTGCCCCGGCTGGGCCGCCTCGCCCGCACCTGGCGCGGACCGCGCTGGACCGGCGCCGCCCTGTTCCTGGCCTTCTGGATGGCGTTCAACAACGGGCTACGGCCCGAGCCGGTGATCGCGCTCGGCGCCCTGCTCACGTGGTCGCTGGTCGAGCGGTCCATCGCCACCCGCCGGCTCGTGCCCGGCGTCGCGGCGATCGGCGTGGCCGCGTTCTCCCTCGGTGCCGGCCCCACCGGGCTCATGTGCGTCGCGGCGCTCGCGGCGGGCGCCCGCGAGTTCCTCAGCATGGCCCGGCGGCGCGCGCGGGTGGTCGGGTGGGCCCCGATCCTCGGCCCCGTCCTGGCCGTGGGTCTCGCGCTGCTCTACACCGTGTTCGCCGACCAGACGCTGGCCGCGGTCCTCGAGGCCACCCGCATCCGCACCGAGCTCGGTCCGAGCCTGCCCTGGTACGGGGAGAAGGAGCGGTGGGAGGCGCTGTTCGGGGTCTCCGCCGACGGCGGTGTCGCCCGCCGCTTCCCCGTCCTGCTCATGCTCATGTGCCTGGTCCTGGTCACCGCCGTCATGCTGAGGCGGGGGAAGATCCCCGGCGCGGCCGCCGGGCCCTCGCGCCGACTCATCGGCGTCCTCGCGGGATCGCTGCTGTTCCTGGTGTTCACCCCCACCAAATGGACCCACCACTTCGGGGTCTTCGCCGGTCTGGCGGGTGCGCTCGCCGTCCTCGCCGTCATCGCCCTGCGCTCCTCGACGGTCTCGCTCAATCGGAGTCGCTGGCTGGTGTGGGCGGCGCTGTGCTTTGTCGTCGGCCTGTCCACCGCCACCAACAACACCTGGTGGTACGTCTCCGACTACGGCATCCCCTTCTCCGACTCCTTCCCCGCCGTGGGCGGGGTCCAGGTCCAGTACGTCGCGTTCATCGGCGCCCTGGTGTGCCTGCTCATCGCCGGACTCATCCACTCGGGCCTCGTCCCCTCCGAGCCCGGCGCCGCCCTGTGGCGCCGCGTCCGGCGCGCGGCGCCGTTCCTGCGGACGCACGCCGACACCCCCGCCGCCCGCCGCCGCGCCGACGGCCGGAGCCGCGGGATCGGCGGCACCCCGCTGACGGTGGTCGCGTTCTCCGTGGTGATCTTCGAGCTGGTCTCCGCGGTCACCGCCGTGTTCGTCCAGAGCCCCGCCTACAGCGTCGGCCGCGGCAACATCCGCGCGCTGTCCGGTGAGCCGTGCGCGCTGGCCGACTCGGTGCTCGTCGAGGAGGACTCCAACGACGGCCTGCTCAGCGCGGTCGGCGCCGGGCCCGAGATCTCCCTCGGCGCGGGCGTCGTCAACGGCTTCGCCCCCAACGGCCTGCCCGACTCCATCACCGTCGACAGCGCGGAGGCCTCCGGCGCGCTCGCGACCTCCGAGTCCGGCGAACGCGACCCCGGCGACGGTGTGGACGCCGGCACGACCGGCGGCCGCGGTGCCGTCACGGTCAACGGCTCCACCGTCGCGCTGCCGTTCGGTCTCGACCCGGACACCACCCCGGTCCTGGGCTCCTACCGGCGCGGCCCGCAGGTCGCGGCCGAGCTCACCTCGGCGTGGTACGAGCTGCCCGCCCGCAGTGCCAACCGCCCGCTCCTCGTCATGGCGGCCGCCGGTCGCATCGGCAACGGCGCCCTGCGCATCGAGTACGGGCGCCCCGGCCGTGTGGGCGCGACCGGGCCCACCGACTTCGAGGTCATGGGCTCCACCACCCCCATCGACGTCGGCCCCGCGCCCGCCTGGCGGAACCTGCGCATCCCGCTCGACTCGATCCCCGAGGACGCCCAGGTCGTGCGCGTGGTGGCCGCGGACGGCAACCTCGACCCCGACCAGTGGCTGGCCGTCACCCCGCCGCGGAACCCGCGGCTGCGCACCCTTGACGAGGTCGTCGGCCACACCGACCCCGTGCTCATCGACTGGGTCGTCGCGCTGGCCTTCCCGTGCCAGCGGCCGTTCGTCCACAACGGGGGCGTCGCCGAGATCCCCCGCTACCGGATCCTCGCCGACCGCGAGTCGTCGTCCGCCGCCAACTGGTGGCAGAGCGCCGGCGGCGGCGGCCCGCTCCTGTGGACCAGGCAGACCGTCGAGGCCATCACCGTCCCCACCTACCTCGACCACGACTGGGCCCGCGACTGGGGCTCGCTGCAGCGGTTCGAACCCCTCGACCCGGACGCCACTCCCGCCGAACTCCTCCGCGGAAGCGAGGTGCGTTGGGGCTGGACCACGCCGGGTCCGATGAACTGATCGTCGCCTAGAATCGGCTGTCGTGTCAGACTCCTCCCCGGAACCGTCCCCGGCTCATCCCCCGGCTCCCAGTCCGGCCTCCGGCGCGATCGCCGCCGACCCGCGGGTCGCGAGGCTCCGGCTCATCGCCATCGTCAGCGGCCTCGTGGGCACGCTGTGCTTCCTGGCCCTGCCGTTCCTGCCGGTCTCCCAGACCACCTCGACCGTGCAGTGGCCGCAGAACGGGTCGGTCGGCTCGGTCACCGCGCCCCTCATGGCGCACTCGCCCCAGCGGTTCACCGCCACCGCGCCGTGCGACCTGGTCGGTGGGCTGCCCGCCGACGGGGGGATCCTGCTGTCCACCGCCCCGGCGGGTGGCGAGGAGGCCGGTGACCGCGCCCTGTTCGTCCGGGCCTCCGCCGACACGGTCGACGTGGTCTCTCGCAACCGCGTCATCGTCTCCGCGCCCCGTGACCGGGTCGAGGCCGGCGACTGCACGCAGCTCAGCGTCGTCGCCGCGCCCACCTACGTCGAGGCGTCGTTCGACGGCATCGACGGTGCCGCGCGCCGTGTCGACGCCGACGACCTGCGCCCCATGGTCGTGGGCGTCTACACCGACCTGCCCGCCGACACCGCGGTGCCCGAGGGCCTCGACGTCACCGTGCAGGTCGACTCCCGCTTCACCACCGACCCCACCGCGTGGAAGTGGGCGGCGATCGTCATCGGGCTGCTGTCGACCGCCGTCGCCCTGTGGGCGCTGCACGCGCTGGACCAGACCGACGGTCGCCGCGCACGCCGCTTCCTGCCGCGCGGCTGGTTCCGGATCCGCCCGCCCGACATCGCCGTGATCGGCACGCTCGGCGTGTGGCACTTCGTCGGCGGCAACACCTCCGACGACGGCTACATCCTGTCCATGGCCCGAGCCGCCGATCCCGCCGGCTACATGGCCAACTACTACCGCTGGTACGGGGTCCCCGAGTCGCCGTTCGGCTCGCCCTACTACGACCTGCTGACGCTGTTCTCGCACGTGTCCACCGCGAGTCCGTGGATGCGGCTGCCGGCCCTCCTGGCGGCGATACTGTGCTGGCTCGTCCTCAGCCGCGAGGTCCTGCCCCGCCTCGGACGCGCCGCCCGCACCACCCCGGTCGTCGTGTGGAGCGCCGCCGCCGTCTTCCTCGCCTTCTGGATGGCCTTCAACAACGGCCTGCGGCCCGAACCCATCATCGCGCTGGGCGCCCTCCTGACCTGGGTCTCCGTGGAACGGGCCATCGCCACCCGGCGGATGCTGCCGTTCGCGATCGCCGTCATCATCGCGTCGTTCTCCCTGGCCACCGGTCCCACCGGGCTCATGGCCGTCGCGGCACTGCTCATGGGCCTGCGGGCCGTCGTGCGCACCGTCGTCATCCGCGGCCGCGTGATCGGCTCGTACCTCGCGCTCGTCGCGCCCGTCCTCGCCTCCGGCACGATGGTGCTGATCTGCGTGTTCGGCGTGCAGACCCTCGCCGCCGTGCTCGAGGCGATCCGGGTCCGCGGCGAGATCGGTCCCAGCCTGAGCTGGTTCGAGGAGTTCGTCCGCTACTACTACCTCATGATCCCGACGGTGGACGGCTCGCTCGCCCGTCGACTGCCGGTCCTGCTGGTGCTGCTGTGTCTCGCCGTCGTCGTCGGCACCCTCCTGCGCCGCGGCAAGGTCCCGGGCGCCGCCTCGGGCCCGGTCTGGCGCCTGGTCGGCGTGGTCGTGGGCACGGCCTTCTTCATGATGTTCTCGCCCACCAAGTGGACCCACCACTTCGGTGTCTACGCGGGCATCGGCGGCGCGATCGCCGCCCTCGGAGCCCTGGCGATCTCCGCGTCCGCCGTCCGCACCGCCCGCAACCGCACACTGTTCCTCGGCGTGATCCTCCTCGTGGTGGCGCTGGCGTTCGCCGGCCCCAACGGCTGGTGGTACGTCTCGAGCTACGGCATCCCCTGGTGGGACAAGGCGCCGAGCATCCGCGGCATCGACGCCGCCACCGTCCTGCTCGTCCTGGCGGTCCTGACGTTCGCCTACGCCGGGTGGCAGCACCTGCGTCGTGACTACACCGGCGACAAGGCGCCCCGGACCACCGAGGGCCGACGCCGCGTGCGGACCTTCGCCGCCGCACCGATCGCCGTGGTCGCCGGCCTGCTGGTGATCTTCTCGATCGCCTCGTTCGCCAAGGGCGTCCACAAGCAGTTCCCGGCGTACACGATCGCCGAGGGCAACCTCTCCGCGCTCGCCGGGAACCCCTGCATGCTCGCCGACCGCGTCCTCGTCGAGCCCGACGCCAACGCCGGCATGCTCACCCCGCTCGACGCCACCCCCTTGCCCGACGGGACCATCGACCCGCAGGACCGCGCCGCGGCCATCGAGGCGGGTGGCAACACCGGGTTCACGCCCGACGGTGTCGCCCCCGACCTGTCCGCCGACGCGGTGGTCGCCGACCCCGGCGCCGCGAACACCACCTCCGAGCCCGGCGGCGGCCCGTCGGTCAACACCGGTGAGAGCGCGGGCACCGGAGGCGGCCGGGGCGCCGAGGGTGTCAACTCCTCGACCGTCGCACTGCCCTTCGGGCTCGATCCCGCCACCACGCCGGTGCTCGGCTCGTTCCTCGTGGGCCCGCAGCGGGAGGCCAGCCTGGAGACGGGCTGGTACCGCCTGCCGGAGAACCGGGAGTCGCATCCGCTGCTGGTCATCTCGGCGGCGGGTCGCATCGGCCGCTTCGACGCGGACGGCATCTACAGGTACGGCCAGAGCGTGGTCGTGGAGTTCGGCCGCTCGGCGGAGGCCGGCGTCGAGACGGTGGGCGAGCCGGTCGTCCCGTTCGACATCGGCCCCGCCCCCACGTGGCGGAACCTGCGGGTGGACATGCAGGACGCCCCCGCGGACGCCGACGTGATGCGTGTCCGGGTCGACGACAACGACCTCACCCCCGATCAGTGGGCAGCGATCACGCCCCCGCGCGCTCCCGAGCTCGTGACGGTCCAGGAGATGGTGGGATCTGACTCGCCGGTCCTGCTGGACTGGGCGGTGAGCCTGCAGTTCCCGTGCCAGCGTCCGTTCGCTCACCACGCGGGCGTGGCCGAGTTGCCCGAGTACCGGATCCTCCCGGACCGTCCGCTGGCCGTCAGCGCCACGAGCACCTGGATGTCGTACGAGGCCGGCGGGCCGCTGGGATGGGTGGAGACCGCGCAGCGGGCGCGGACGATCCCCTCCTACCTGCGGCACGACTGGAACCGGGACTGGGGTTCGATCGAGGCCTACACCCCGCTGGGCACGTACCAGGAGGAGCCGCCGGCGCCAGCCGAGGTGACCACCGGCACCGAGACCCGCTGGGGCTGGTGGCAGCCCGAGGGGCCGATCTTCGTGACCGACCCCGAGTGACCCGCTCAGCGCGCGGGACCGCGCCGGCCTGACGAGGGCCCGCCGGTCCGATGAGGGCCCGCCGGAGGCAGCAGCCACCGGCGGGCCCTCGGTCGTTGGCGCGGCCCCGGCCTGAGCCCTCGTCGCCAGGACAGCCGCCCGCCGACATGGCGTCTCGCGCGCACCGCGGTGACGGCGAGACGCCAGGTCGAGGAGCGGCTGCGGCCAACGCGGGCAGAAGCGGGAGCGAGACGCCAGGTCGAGGAGCGGCTGCGGGGCGGCTGCGGGGCGGCTGCGGGGCGGAGAAATGCGGGACGGGCGGCCCCCTCGTCGGTGGGCCGCCCGTCGGTGCGCTCGTGCCGTTGGCGCGCTGTTGCTATCGGATCACAGCGGGAAGATGGCATGCTTACGCGGAAGCTCGACCCGCGTCTTGTCCCGGAGCTGCTCGAGCGCACTACGCAACACCAGCCGCGTGTGCGAGGGCTCGATCACCGCGTCGATGTAGCCCCGCTCGGCGGCCGTGTACGGCGTCGCGATGAACTCGTTGTACATGTCGATGAGCTGCTTGCGGAGCTTCGGCCCCTCCTCGGGACCCGCCTCCTCGATCTGACGGCGCTGCAGCAGATCGACCGCGCCCTCGGCGCCCATCACCGCGATGCGAGCGGTCGGCCACGCGAAGTTGAGGTCACCGCCCAGGTTCTTGGAGCCCATCACCGCGTAGGCCCCGCCGTAGGCCTTGCGCACGACGAAGGTCACCTTGGGAACCGAGGACGCCGCCACAGCGAAGCCCATCTTGGCGCCACGATGGATGATGCCCAGCTTCTCCTGCTCCACACCCGGGAGGTAGCCGGGGGTGTCCACCACGAAGACCAGCGGGATCGAGTAGGCGTCGCACAGCATCATGTGCCGGGTCGCCTTCTCGGAGGCGTCGATGTCCAGCGCGCCGGACAGGTGCAGGGGCTGATTGGCGATCACGCCCACCGGCTCACCGTCGACGCGCGCGAAGCCCGTGATGATGTTGGAGGCGAACTGCCCCGACGTCTCCATGAACTCGCCGTCGTCGAACATCCGGATCAGCACGTCGTGCATGTCGTACGCGGCGTTGTCCGAGTCCGGGATGATCGTGTCGAGCTGCAGGTCCGACTCCGTGGTCTCCGGCTCGAGTCCCGGGTTGATCCGCGGGGCCTTCTCGCTGGCCGACGACGGCAGGTAGCTGAGCAGATTACGCACGTACATGAACGCGTCGTGCTCGCTGACGGCCACGTGGTTGACGTTGCCCCGCTTCGCCTGCTCGAGCGCGGACCCGAGCTCGTCCATCGTGACGTCCTCGCCGGTCACCTGACGGATGACGTCGGGGCCGGTGACGAACATGTACGCCTGGTCCTGGACGGCGACCACGAAGTCGGTCGTCACGGGCGCGTACACGGCACCGCCCGCGCACTTGCCGAGCATGATGGAGATCTGCGGCACGTGGCCCGACGCCGGGTACTGACGGCGGCCGATCTCCGAGTAATACGCGAGCGAGGTGACGGCGTCCTGCACGCGGGCGCCGCCGGAGTCGTTAATCCCGATGATCGGGCAGCCGATCTTGATCGCGAAGTCCATGATGGCGCAGACCTTCTTGCCGAAGCCCTCGCCGACGGACCCGCCGAACACCGTGTTGTCGTGCGCATACACCGCCACCGGGCGACCGTCGATGGTGCCGCGGCCGGTCACCACGCCGTCGCCGAACGGGTTGTCGGGGTTGCCCGGCGCCTTGGCCAGTTGGCCCATCTCCACGAAGCTGCCCGCGTCGAGGAGTTCGGCGATCCGCTGGCGGGGAGGCGTCTGACCCGCAGCGTCGCGGCGGGCCTTGGCCCGCTCGCTGCCCGGATCCATCGCCTGCTCGGTCTTGACCCGCAGTTCAGCGAGCTTCTCCGCGGTCGTCTTGGCCGTCACGCGTTCGTTCCCTTCCGTACGCCCGCGTCGAGCTCCGTGAGCCGACGCGCCAGATGCTTACCGACCGTACCGACCACGGGCTCGTCGACCATCGCGAGGTGGTCCCCCTCGAGGTGGACCACCTCCAGATCGGTCACCACGGCGGCCCAGCCGCCGTCCGGGTCGATGCGCTCGTAGCGCGGCTCCAGTTCGATCGCCCCGTCGTGCATCCGCTCGGCCCGGTACAGCACGAACGGCACCTCGGCGCCGACGCCGGCCCACGAGCTCATGTCCGCGCTCTGCAGGATGCGGTTGTCCACGAAGCTGGCCCGCTGGTGCTCGATCACGCCGCCGCCCATCGCGTTGGCCTCGGCGCCCAGCACCCCCATCAACATGTCCAGCACGCCGTCCTCACCGTGCTCGGCGAGGAAGTCGCGCGGCACCTCCACGTCGAGCCCGTAGGTCCGCTTGGCGAACTCCGAGTAGCGCTTCCAGCGCGCCTCGGCCTCGTCGAGCGTGTCCGGGATCGGCTCGGACGGCTGCACGGTGTCCAGCAGGACCACCAGCGACACCTCGTCGCCCGCGGCCCGCAGCTGGCGGGCCACCTCGACGGCCAGCGCGCCGCCGAAGGACCAGCCACCCAGCGCGACCGGGCGGCCCGCGGCGAGCTCGCGGATCCGGTCGAGATAGGTCGCGGCCCGCGCCTCCAGCGGGCCCTCGACGCGCTCGACGCCGTACACCGGGGTGCCCTCGCCGAGGCGCTCGACGAGCGGCTCGTAGACGAACGACGATCCGCCGGCCGCGTGGAACAGGAACAGCGGCGTGCGCCCCTCCTCCCCCTGCGCCAGCACGCGGATGTTGCCCTCCACGGCGACCTCGGTGAACGGGCGCAGCAGATCGGCCACCTCGGCGATCGTCGACGCGCCGGCCAGCTGATCGGCGGTGATGTCGCCGCCGGATCGCTCGGACAGTCGCCGGGCCAGCGCCTCGCGGGTGGCCTCGTCGATCGAGGGCAGCGCGCCGGTCACGCCGGGCGCCGCAGCGCCGGTGACCACGGCCCACGCGCCGAACGCCATGCGCTCGGTGTCGTCACGCGGGGCGACCGACACGGCATCGCCGGCCGGGGCCGCACCGTCGGAGCCGGCCGCGCCGTCGGAGTCAGCCGCACCCGAGCCGTCGGCGGCGTCGCCGTCGCGCAGGGCCGCCACGTCCACGGCGCCCTCACCGCGGGCCTGCTGCGCGGCGATCTCCCCGACCTGCTCCGGGTTCTCCACCGCGAACCGGACCATCTCCGCGACGTCGTTCAGCGACGCGTCACGCATGGCCTGCAACTCGAGCGGCGGGATGGAGAACTCGTGCTCGACGCGGTTCTTGATGCGCACGGCCATGAGCGAATCCAGGCCGAGATCGAGCAGTGCCAGCTCCCTCGGCAGGTCGTCGGGGCTGTACCCCATCGAGGAGCCGACGATCCGGGCGAGCCTGTCGCTGATCGACTCGCCGGAGGCGGGGTCCCAGCGGGTGTCGGCCTCGTCGTCGTCGTCGTCCTCGCCGACCACCGGCGCGTCGGACTCGTCCGACTCGAAATGCGGCATCTCCGGCGCCGTCGACGGATCGATCGGCGCGCCGCCGCTGACCGCACCGGAGGCGACCATCACGAACGACGCGGACTCCTCGTCCGACCGGGCGTGGACCTGCAGGGACGCCCCACCCGGGTGCGGGGTGAGGGTCGTGGTGACCGACCCCGAGGCGGGCAGGACGCCGGGCCGGTCGACGGCGGTGAGGGTCGCGCCCTCGATCACCGCGGCGGCCGCGGCGGACATCAGTGCATCCACGCTGGGCACGACCTCGGCGCGGACCTGCCACGCGTGGCGGCCGTCGGGCAGCGCGACGTACGACCCCGGCATGCGGCCGTCGCCGGACCCGCCGCCCGCGGTGACCTTGGGCCACAGGGTGCGGCGCTTCCACGCGGTGCCCGGCACCGGCGCGTACCGGTCGGGGCCGGTGACGTAGCCGTGGATCATCTCCACGACGCTCGGCATGTCGATCGTGTGCCCGTGGACGTACAGCTGCGCGATCGCGTGCAGGAGCGTGTCGGCCTCGGACTCCTTGCGCTTGAGCGTGTGCAGGAGGTTCGGCTCCATGAGACCGGCGTCGAAACACGTGGCGGCCACCGACATCGCGGCCACCGGGTTGGGGGCCAGCTCGAGGAACGTGACGTACCCGGCGTCGACGGCCTTGCGCACGGCGTGGGTGAACCACACCGAGTGGCGCATGCCCTTGACCCAGTACTCCTCCGCGTGGACCGGCTCGTGGCCGGCGCGGTAGAAGGTCTCGCGGTCGACGGAGGAGAACAGCCCGGAGGTGAGTTCGCGCGGCTCGAGGCCGGCGATCTCCGCGGCCAGCTCGCCGAGGAGCATGTCGACGTCCGAGGTGTGCCCGGCACCGCGGACCTGCAGCTGACGGGCGAACTTGCCCTGCTCCTCGACCCACGCGACGAAGTCGGCGACGGGCTTGGCGCGGCCGCCGACCGTGGTGTGGGTGGGCGCGGCGTAGACGGCGGGCTCGATGGAGGCGAACTGCGGGTTGTCGGCGATGATCTGCGCGATCTCCTCGGCCGAGTACTCGACCAGCGCCATCGCGCCGGCCTCCTCCTCCGAGACCTGCCCCTCGGCGTCGCCCATGAGGCGCGAGCGCACGGTGATCACGCGCACCGCGTCCTCGAGGCCCAGGCCACCGGTCGCGTAGGCGGCGGCGACCTCGCCCATCGAGTGGCCGATGACGGCCTCGGGCTTGGCGCCGAGCGCGCGCAGCGTGTCGACGAGCGCGACCTGGATGGCGAAGATACCGACCTGGGAGTTCTCGAGCTCGTAGGTCTGGGAGTCGTCGAGGATCAACTCGGCGATCCGGTAGCCGGCCTCGAAGTCGATGAGCTCGTCCACCGCGTCCAGGCACGAGGCGAACAGCGGGTTGGACAGGTACAGCTCCTTGGCCATCTTGCGGTGCTGGGAGCCGAAGCCGGAGAACACCCACACGTCGCCCGTGCCGGCGGGGGCGTCGGCGCTGAACACGCCGGGGCCCGGGTCGCCGGCGGCGAGTGCGCGCAGTCCGGCGACGAGCTCGGCGCGGGTGTGGCCGACGACCGCGCCGCGCGAGCGGCCGTGGTTGCGCGTCGCCAGGGTGCGGGCGACGGCGCCGAGGTCGATCGAGTCGTCCTGCGCCTCGAGCCAGTCCGCGACCTGGGCGGCCGTGGCCTTGCGGCGCGACGGCAGGGACGCGGACACGACCAGCACCGTGGCCGGAGGGCCGGGAACAGCGGTGCCGGTGGTGGCGAGCTCGTCGGCGTTGCGCGCGACGGCGTCGGCCACGCAGCGGGCGACGTCGTCGTCCGTGGCCGTCGCGGTGGTGGTCGCGGCGTCGGTGGTCGCCGTGGTCGGGTCGGTGTCGGCCGGGGCGTCGGTGGAGGTGTCGGACGGGGCGTCGACGACGACGTGGGCCGGCTGCGGCCGGTACTCGGCCACCACGACGTGCGCGTTGGTGCCACCGAAGCCGAAGCCGGAGATGCCGGCGACCGCGCGGCCGCTGTAGCGCGGCCACGGGGTGGTCTCGGTGACCACGCTGAGCCGGGCGGCGTCGAAGTCGATGTACGGGTTGGGGCCCGCGTAGTTGATCGTGGGCGGCACGGCGTCGTGCTGCATGCCCAGGATGATCTTGGCCAGGCCGGCGGCGCCGGCGGCGGACTCCATGTGCCCGAAGTTGGTCTTGGCCGAGCCCAGGAGCGTGGGCCGGTCGGCGTCGCGGCCGCGGCCGAGCACCTGGCCCAGGGCGGTGGCCTCGATGGGGTCGCCGAGGATCGTGCCGGTGCCGTGGGCCTCGATGTAGTCGACCTCGCGCGGGTCCACGCCGGCGTCGGCGTAGGCCTGGCGCAGGACGGAGACCTGGGCGTCGGGGTTGGGGGCGGTCATGCCGTTGGAGCGACCGTCCGAGTTCACGGCGGAGCCCTTGATGACGGCGAGGATCTCGTCGCCGTCCCGTTCGGCCTCGGACAGGCGCTTCAGGATGAACACGCCCCCGCCCTCGGCGCGGCAGATGCCGTTGGCGTCGGAGGAGAACGCCTTGATGCGCCCGTCGGGGCTGAGCGCGGCGCCGGTCTTGGCGAAGCCCATGGTGGCGGCGGGCGCGAGCATCATGTTGACGCCACCGGCCACGACGAGGTCCGACTCGTGCAGGCGCAAGGAGTTGACGGCCTCGTGGATCGCGACCAGCGACGTCGAGCAGGCGGTGTCCAGCGTCATGGACGGGCCGCGGAAGTCGAACGTGTACGAGATCCGGTTGGAGATGATCGAGTTGGAGGCGCCGGTGACCGCGTACGGGGACGCGGCGGCGGAGTCCGACGTGAGCAGGACCTGGTAGTCGCTGGACGACGAGCCCATGAACACGCCGACCTCGCGGCCCTTGAGGTCACTAGCCGGGATGTGGGCGTTCTCGAGGGCTTCCCAGGTGAGCTCGAGCGCGAGCCGCTGCTGCGGGTCGACCATCTCGGCCTCGCGGGGGCTCATGCCGAAGAACTCGGCGTCGAAGTCCTTGACCTCGGTGTCGTCGAGCCAGCCGCCGCGGTTCGGCGCCTCGGCCAGGACCTGCTGGACGTACGCGTCGCCCGCCCACTCCGACCAGCGCGAGTCCGGTCGGGGGCTGGTCGCGTCACGGCCGGAGGCCAGCAGGTCCCAGGTCGCCTCGGGGCTGTCGGCGCCGCCGGGGAAGCGGGTCGCGAGGCCGATGACGGCCACGTCGAACTCCATGCCCGCGCCGCGCTCGCGGAACGTGTGCAGGTCCGTGGGCTCGTCGGCCTCCACCGGACCGTTGACCACGTACTCGGCGAGCGAGGCGATGGTGGGGTGCTGGTAGGCGACGGTCGCGTCCAGCGGCCGGCCGATGAGGTCCTCGAGGTCGGCGGACAGGGACACCGCGTCGCGGGACGACAGGCCGTACTCCTCCAGCGAGCGGTCGTCGGTCACCTTGGAGATGTCGAGCCCGGTGGCCCGGCAGACCCAGCCCCGCATCCATTCGCGGAGCTCCACTACCGTCATCTCGCTCTGTGCCATCGTCGTGGCTCGCCTTTCCTGAAGGTGTCGTCCGGTGTTCCCGTGCGCCGGGGCCGCCGTGCGCCGTGAACCGGCCCGGCGGACGCTACTGCGCCGGCAGGTCCGGGAATGCGGTCTGCTGGTGGCCCCCGCGCAGGGTGCCGTCCACGTACGCCGCCTTGCAGGCACGGCGGGCGATCTTGCCGCTGGACGTGCGGGGGATGGACCCGGCGGGAACCAGGAGAACGTCCTGGGCGGTGACGCCGTGTCGCGCGGAGATCGCCGACCGGACCGCGTCCGCGATGGGACCGGGGTCGGCCTTGCCCGCGCCGGGCGCGCGCTCACCCACCACGACCAGCGTCTCCGAGGAGTCATCGGCGGCGATCTCCGCACCGTTACGCGCCTCGATCGGCAACTGGTTGGCCGGCACGGAGAACGCGGCGACGAAGCCGGGCCGCAGGGCGTCGGACGCGCTCTGCGCGGTGTTCTCCAGGTCCTGGGGGTAGTGGTTGCGGCCCGCGACGATCACCAGATCCTTGACGCGGCCGGTGATGTACAGCTGACCGTCCACGTAGGCGCCGTAGTCGCCGGTGCGCAGCCAGCGCGCGTCCTCGGGTACCGTCCCGAACTCGCGGACGGTCTTGGAGCCATCCTGCAGCCGCTCGACGAGCCGGTTGCCGAAGGTGGCCTCGGACTCCTCGGGGCGCCCCCAGTAGGCGCGACCGATGTTCGTGCCGTGCAGCCAGATCTCGCCGACCCGGCCCTCGGGGAGTTCGCGGCCGGTGCCGTCGTGCTCTCCCGTGGCCTCGTCGATGTTCGCCTCGACGATCGTGGCCCACTGGCTGGGGGCGACGTACCCGCACGCGACCTGGGGGATGGCGTCCTCGTTGCCCTCCACCTGCGACGGCTCGAGGACGGTCATGACGCCCCGGTTGAGATCCGTCCGGTCCACATGGATGACGATCGCCTCGTCATCTCGGCGCGGCGAGGACACGAACAGGGTCGCCTCGGCCATGCCGTAGGACGGCTTGATCACGGTGGGCGCGAGCCCGTAGGGGGCGAACGCCTCGTTGAATGCCCGCATCGACGCCGGGGTGACGGGCTCCGAACCGTTGATGATGCTCGTCACGCCGGACAGGTCGAGGGTCTCGCCCTCCCTGGGCAGGCCGCGGCGGGCGGCGTGCTCGAACGCGAAGTTGGGGGCGGCGGCGAACACCCCGTCGCCGCCGCTCGCGGCGCCGAGCTGGGAGACCCACCGGCCGGGCCGCTGCACGAACGCGCGGGGGCTCATCACCGTGATGGTGGCCCCGCCCATCGCGGGCAGGATGACCGTCAGCAGGCCCATGTCGTGGAACAGCGGCAGCCAGGTGACGCCGCGCGAGGCGCGGGTCAGACCCAGGCTGTCGAAGAGTTGCATGACGTTGGTGACCACGTTGCGGTGCGTGATCTCGACTCCGGCGGGCACCCGGGTCGAGCCCGAGGTGTACTGCAGGTAGGCGATGTCGTCGGCGCCGAGGTCCGGTCGGGACCAGCCGGAGCCGAGCTCGTCGGGGATGGCGTCGACGGCGACGGTGCGCGGACGCTCGCGGGCGGGCAGCTCTCGGAAGAGCTTCCGGACCCCGGCAGCGGATTCGGTCGAGGTGAGGATGACCGCCGGTGCGCAGTCGCCCAGGACCGCGTGGAGGCGGTCGTGGTGGCCCGGCTCATCCGGGTCGAACAGTGGCACGGCGATGAGTCCGGCCTGGATCGCGGCGAAGAACGACACGATGTAGTCCAGGCCCTGCGGGGCGAGGATGGCCACGCGGTCCCCCGGCTTCGCGACCTGCTGCAGGCGGGCCGCGATGGCGTAGAGCCGCTCGCCGAACCGCGTCCACGACAGCTCGTGCACCTCACCGTCACGGGAGGTCGAGTAGTCGATGTAGCGGTAGACCAGCCCGTCATGGGCGGGGTCCTGGCGCGCGGCGGAGACGTTGGCTTCGACGAAGTCGACAAGGGTGGTGCGATCAGGGATGACGATCGCCCCTCCGGCGTCGTGATACTGCTCGAACTCCACGTTGCTCCGTTCCGATCCGTCCTACGTTGGTCGACGTCGTCGACCACGGATATGCCGGGTGCACTGACGACAAGCTTTGTCGATCCTACAGCGTGCCTCAGGGCACATCCGAACTCCGAATCGTCGCTTCGCCAGGCGTGTCGCCCCGCGGGCGCCGGGAGCAGGGCGTGACGGTCACTCGTGGGCGATCTCCGGAGCGGCGTCGACGAGCTCGCTGACGTGGCCGATCGTCCACTCGGGGACGGTGGTCCCGGCGATGACGTCCGGGTTCGTGGCGTACATGGCGTGGATCGCGTTGTTGGCGACGAACTCCTGGAACCGGGCGGCACCGTCGACGACGTTGAGCGGGGCGTTGCAGATCAGGTCGCGCGAGTCGCAGATCTGGGCCGTGCGGTCGTCCAGTTCGCCGAACCCGCCCGGGCGTGGCCCGGTCATGGTGGCACCCGCGATGAGCTGGGTCAGGCCGGTGGCCGGCTGCAGGGCGATCTCCATCCCCTGGCCGTTGCCGGGGGACAGCCCCGGCGACTGGCCCTGCCCCGGCAGGCGGCGGCCGTCCGCGATGAGGACGGAACCGAGCATCCGGTCGGCGGGAACGGGACCGTTGCCGTTACCGATCTCGCTCGTCAGGTCGCCGGCGATCACCGCGCCCTGGGAGAAACCCAGGAGGACGAACGAGGTGAGGGGGCAGTGCTCGTGTGTGGCCGCGAGCTCGGCGCGGGCACGCTCGGTGCCCTCCGCCCGGCTCTGGTCGTAGGTGACCTGGTTCGGCTGCTGCGGGTTCCGGAACTGCGCCACGTAGGGGACGGTGAACACCTCGAGGCGCTCGTCCGGGTACTGCCGGCTCAGCGGGTCCGTGATCGTCCGCAGAAGCGCGTTGGGCAGGAAACCCGGATTGTGCGGATCGTCGGTGGGGCTGCTCTCCCATGTCCCCGGCACGGCGATCATCTCGACGTCCGGGCAGTCGGCGGGCTGGGTCTGCTCGGTCTCGTCCGGGCCGGGCAGCGGGCCGTCGGGGCCGGTCGGCAACCCCCGGTTGCCGAGCCACCACCCGATGCCGAGCACGAGCAGGACGATCACGACGAGCGCCCCCAGCGAGCAGCCGAGACGGCGGCCTCCCCCACGACGCGTTCCGCGAGCCACGATACGAACTCCTTCCCGACCTCCCACACGACTGTGGCGTGTGGCCGACGACCGGTTCAACGCCCCGCGGTCCGCGCGGGTTCCTCAGGTGCCGGGCGAGGTGTCCGGGCTCACCCGGAGCGGCCGCCGCCCGCCGACGACCGCCGTCGTGCTGTTCGAGCCGCGCGGGCGGCAGTGCACTGGGCGGGCCGCTACGGGCAGAGTTGCCCGGCCGAGGCGTCCACGACGACCCGGGACAGTTCGTCGACCTCACGGTCGGAGTAGCCGCCCGCCGAGATCTGACCGGCCACCGCGTCGGCGATCGTCGTGGTCTCGTCCGCGGCTCCGCCGGTGGTGCGGATGCGGCAGATGGTGTTGCCGGCGGCGACGAGCGAATCCGACAGGTCGGCGGTCTCGATGCCCTCCTTCTCCAGTGCGGAGAGGTAGCCGCGCTCGCGCGCACCGATGGCCGGCGCGGTGTACCCCGGCGCATCCGGGGGGACGGGGGCCGGCGCCTCCGTGTACCGGCCGGAGTCCTCCGTCGCCGGGACACGGGAGGCGCCGGCGGAGCCGCCGCCCGGCGGCGGGGCGAGCGTCTCGGAGTCCGGCACGCCGGAGACCGTCGAGTCCCCTCCCCCGCACGCGGTGAGCATCCCTCCGGCGACGAGCAGCGCGGCGCCGAGCGAGAGCGCACGGGACCTCACGAGATCTCCGCCCGGCCACCGGACACGGTGATCCGACCGCCCTCGAACTCCATCACCTGGCCGCCGGAGGTGTTGCGCAGCGGGCCGGTCGGGTAGCCGAGCCGACCGCGCTCGTAGTCGACCGTGCCCCAGGCGTCGAACACCGGGCCGCGGGGGACGACGTGGGCGCCGGTGCGCGGCGACCAGTAGATCGCGCCGCCCTGGAACCGGCTGAACGCGCCGCGTCGGGTGTCGAGGGCGATCTCGTCGGTCACGGGGTAGCCGAGCTCGGAGTTCTCCGCCCCGGCCTCGCGGTAGGCCTTGAGGATGTCCCCCTCGACGACCTTCGGACCCGTCTCCTCCGACCAGTAGACCGTCCCGCCCTGGAAGCCCTGGACGACGCCCGGCTTGTTGGGGTTGGTGATCTCGTCGGTGGTCGGGTACCCGAGGTCGCCGCGCTCCGCGCCGCGCTCCTGCCACATCGCCCGGATGCCGCCGCGGACCGCGTGCGCGCCGGTGGAGGGCGACCAGTAGATGACGCCGTTCTGGAAGGTGGAGAACCGGCCGCGCCCGTCCGGGGTGGTCGTCTCCCCGGACGTCGGCAGCCCGAGCACGCCGTCGGGTCCGCCCTCGGCCTGGTAGGCGGCGCCGATCGCCCCGAGGACGGAGTGCGCCCCCGTGGCCTGCGACCAGAACACGCGGCCGAAGCGGAAGTCGGTGGCCTTGCCGCCCCGGACGTCGTACTCGCCGGTGAGGCACGGCCCGAGTCCGGGCTGCCGCTCGGCCACGCGGGCGATCTCGCCCGCCGCCGCGCACGGCTTCTCGACGTTCTCGATGCCCACCGCGGTGGCGAACTGCGGCCACGCCTGGGTCATCTCGAACTGCCAGTACGGCCACGTGTGGGTACCGGACGGGCGGAAGTTCGCGGTGACCTCGACCCCCTCGGCGCGCGCCTTGTTGACGAAGGTCTGGGTGGTCATCCGCGAGAGGAGCTCGAGCCCGTACCCGGGGAAGTTGGTCGGGATGTCCGGTAGGCCGGACGGCTGGTCCCATGGGCCGGTGTTACCGCTGCCCGCGGAGACGTAGACGCTCTGCCCGCGCATCTTCTCGGTGTGGAGTTTGGGGTCCTGCTCCTGCCACCGGTCCGAGCCGAGCGGACCCCACATGTTCTCGGCCGGGTAGCCGCCGGCGTCCTGCATGGCCACCTTGATGGCCTCGGGCATGCCGAAGCTGGTGGTGTCGAGGAAGCCCGAGTAACTGGCCGCGAACTGGAAGTGCTCGGGGTAGCGCTGCGCGAGCATCATGGCAGCCGTGCCGCCCATGGACAGCCCGGCCACGCCGTGCTTGTCGCCGACCCGCCAGTCCCGCGCCAGCAGCGGGGGCAGCTCCTGCATGAGGAACGTCTCCCACTGGTAGGCCGAACCCTTGGCGTCGGAGACCCAGTCGGTGTAGAAGCTCGACTGGCCGCCCACCGGCAGGATGACGATCGCGTTCTTGGCGTCGAAGAACTGGGAGACCTTGGTCTCGAGAGTCCAGCCGCTCGCGTCATCGCGGGCCCGGAGCCCGTCGAGCAGCAGCAGGGACGGGTAGGTGCGGCCGGGGTCGGCGTTCCACTGGGCGGGGAGCAGGAGCTGCACCTGCACCGCCTGCTCCATGGCCGGCGACTGCACCCACAGGGCCACACGGTTGGCCGACTTCCACTCGACCTTGTCCAGTCGCACGCCGGAGGGTGGCGCCGCGGGCACGCGCAGGCTCGGCGCGTCGGGCGCGCCCGCCGGGTCGGGCGCGGCGGTCGTCGACCGCGGCTGAGCGGTCTGCGCGGGGCTGCTCTGCGCCGGGGTCGGACGGGTCGGGGTCTCCTGCGCCGCGGCGACGGGCGGCAGGACGAGGCCCGACCCCACCACCGACACCACGAGGGGAGCCGCGAGGAGGGACGCCCACCGGGAACGGGGGCTCGCGTGTGCGCTGGGGGTCGCCATGTGTTGTTCTCTTTCTTGCCGCGTCGTCTCGCCGGATCGTCTGGTGGGCGCGCGTCGCACCCGGCCCGCGTCACCCGTATAGGGGGCCCGGGTCCGCGGCGCGCCCGCGGGTTCCCCTCCCGCGGCCGAACCCGGTGGTCAGATGCGACCGGGGCCCCGCACAGAATCTACGCGCGGGGCCCCGGTGTGACGGGTGAGGACTCGCTGATGGGAGTCCGATTCGTCGGCTAACTCGGTGTGATCACCACGCGTGGGCGTCCATCACGTTCAGGATCTGCGCCGAGCGCGCCGCGATGAGGTCGTCGTTCCAGTAGCCCCACCCGTGGATGCCCGTGGTGCGGTACTCGAAGACGGCCTTGTTCGGGGCCGCGTTCATCGTGTTCTGGAACGCAAGGGTCGAGCCGCGGGACAGGCCCTCGAGGATGATGCCGTTGAACGTGTTGAACACGGCCTGCAGGCTCGAGGGCTGATCGTACTGGCCCGGGATCCCGGAGCCGGCGGTGACGTACATCGGGATGCCTCGCAGCTTGTCGGCGTTGAGCAGCGGGTCGTTGCGACCCCACGCCGGCGCGCCGGGCAGGCCCCACATGGCGAACGGGTCGCACTTGCACTGGTCGAACATCGCCAGCGGGATCATGGTGTACATGCCCGGGGCGGTCGGGTTCATGTAGCCGGAGAAGACCGACACCTGCTTGAACTGGTTCGGGTGGTTGGCCGCGAGCGTCGCGGCGGCGGAGCCGCCCATCGACAGACCGGCGATCGCGTTGTTGTCGCGCCGCACGCCGAAGTGGTCCGCCAGGTAGTTCGGCAGCTCGCGGGTCAGGAACGTCTCGTACTTGTACTCCAGCAGGTTGCCGCCCAGGTTGATGGGCCGCTGCCAGTCGGAGTAGAAGGACACCTGGCCGCCGACGGGCATGACCAGGGTGATGTTGTCCTGCAGGAAGATGCGCTGCGCCTGGGCGTCGTGGGTCCACGCGTTCCAGTCGTCACGCGCCCGCAGTCCGTCGAGCAGATAGAGACCGGCGTTGCCGCCGAAGCGCGCGGGCTGGACCTGCACCTTGATGTGCCGGTTCATCGCCGGGGACCACACGTGGCAGAGCTGGACCCAGGACGCGACGGGATCCCACTCGCAGCCCGGCCGCAGCCAATGGCGGAAACCGACCGGGTTCTCGTTGCCGCCGGCGGGCCGGAACGCGGGGGCGGCCGGCGGCGGGGCAGCCGAGCCGGCGGACCCGAGACTGGCAGAGGAACCCTGCTCGGTCGCCTGGGCGCCGGCCAGTGCCGGGGCGCCGACGAGGAGCCCTGCGGCCGTCGCCAGAGCGGTGAGCCCGGCGGCGAACCGGCGCCGGAGGGTGGAGTGGGACATTCGTTGGTTCCTTTGTTCGTTCCTGGTGCCCGCAGGGCATCGGTGACGTTCATCGGACCGGCCCCACCAGGGAAGGACCGGAACTGCGACATCGAGGTCATCGATACTGTCGCGCATTTTGGGACAGGTGTTACAGGTCGGGGACCGATTCGACCCCTGACTGTTACCGTTTCGAGACAACAGCGAGCGCCACCCTACCGAGTGCCCTGATACTTCTCCACCTCCTCAGGCATCGGTAAGCCGCACCTCTGCACCTCGTAAGCAGGGATTCTGTTGATCCGGTACTCGGCGAATGAGAATGCGTTCACCAGGTTGGACCATCGCCGCTCGGGGGTCAACGGGGCGGAGTACGACTCGATCAGCGCCTGCGTCGCCGGACACTGGAGCGCCACCTCGGCCTGGTTGACCCAGTTGACGTCGATCCACCGCGGGAAGTTGACCGGGTTCTCGATCACCTGCCTCTGCGCGAGCACCCAGTCGTACGGCAAGAACTTGTCGTGCCCGATCCGCCCGTCCTCCATCCGATCCGTGTGCGCGGCGAGCGGCGAGGCCAGGCCGACCGTGTCGTACACGCCCACGTCGAGGGGCAGGTTCATGCTGGTCATGCCCAGGTTGAGGAACACGACGGTCTTGACGGGGTCCTCGGGCAGTTCGAACGGCGCCAACCCGGGCATCGGGTGGTCGTAGGCGACGACGTCCCAGCGGTCCTGAAAACCCGGCACCGGCAGGAACACCGCCCCCGTCTCGTTGCGGGAGACGTCGCGCACGAGCGCGCGCATGCGCGGGAAGTCGAGGTAGTCGTCGGCGAGGAGCGGGTGTCTGTGCCCCGTGCGCTGGATGTAGAACTGCCGCTCGTCGACGATGCCGGCCGACGTGATGGACTCCGGCTCCTCGCGGAAGGGGTCCTCGACGACCTGGACGGTGACCGCCCATCCGATGACGACGAGCCACGCGGCCGCGGTCACGGGTACCGCCACCCGCCGCACGGAGGCGTCCGCGGACCCGCGGGCGGGCCCTACGGGCAGGGGCACCACCGCGACGGGCAGGAGAATCAGGAACAGGGACGGCAGCAGCACGCGGCCGTGCATGAAGTCACCGCCGACGCGGGTGACGTACAGCAGCATCACCAGGGCCACGACGAGGAACGCGACCGTGACGACCGGGGTGGAGCGGACCCGCCCCCGCAGGCGGAGCAGCCGGCCGCCCTCGTCGTCGTCACCCTCTCCTGACCCGGAATCCGCTACCGCCGGACCGGATTCGCTACCCCTGTGAAGGGAGCGGATCCCGAGTCGGAGTAGCGGAGGTCCGGACGACGCACCGGCCGTGCGACGTGGGGCCGTGCGGGCCCACAGGGCCACGAGGCCCGCGACGAGGACGGCGACGAGCGGCAGCAGCAGCACGTACGGCGCGAGCAGATCCCACAGGTACTCGGCGCCCTTGTCCCACTTCGCCCCGCCGGCGTCCTTGGCCACGGCCGTGAGCGGGTACGGCAGCGCGTAGTAGGACATCCGCCAGAGCTGGTAGACGACCGGCACCGTGCCCGCGATGACCACGAGCCAACCCAGGTGCCGCCACGACTGGCGGGACGCCGCCATCATCGCGAGGAACACCGCCGCCGCCAGCGCCATCTCGGGCCGCACGAGGGGCCCGAGGCCGGCGATGAACGCGATCGCCGCCGTCCCCGGCGCGGGCAGGCCGAAGCGGCCCTCGCGATGCGGGGACCGGGCCCAGAGCTGCAGGCCCAGCCACATGACGCCGATCCAGCAGATCACCAGCCCGGTCTCGAGTCCGGAACTGGCGAAGTCGCGGGCCGGCGGCAGCATGACATAGACGAGGACGCCGAACGGCAGGAGCAGCATCGGCCCGCCCGCCGGGGCGCGTCGGGTCCCGCGGTACATGACGCGGGCGCCCAGCATCGCGCACGCCACCGCCAGCATGCTCAGCGTGAGCGCCAGGCCCAGCGAGACCAGCTCGAGGCGGTAGCCGACGACCTCATGGGTGCCGTAGATGAGATAGGTCCACAACGTGGAGGTGTTGGACTCGACCCGCTCCCCCGCGTTGAACACCGGGCCGTTGCCGGCCACGAGGTTGCGGACCGTCCGCAGCACGATGAGACCGTCGTCGGCGATCCACCGCCGCTGCCATGCGCCGGCGAAGAAGATCGCCACCACCACGGCGAGCCCGGACCAGAAAACCGCGTCGCCCCGACCGCGTCCGACCACGTCGCGCGCCGAGACTCGGCGACCGCCACGGCTCTCCGCCGTCACCTCCGACATCGTGCGTCCGCCGGGATCACGCCAGCGACGGGACGATGTAGACCCCGATCACCACGGTCAGGACCCACAGCGCGGCGAGGACCTGCAGGACCCGGTCGCCCAGCGCGATGTCCTCGGGCTCGCCCGCCTGCGCGGCGTCGACGTCGACCGCGTAGCGCAGGACCGCGATGGTGAACGGCACGATCGAGATCTGAAGCCAGATCGCCGCGCCGGCCGGCTGGCTGGGGTCCGAGCCCCGGTCGTACGCCCACAGGGCGTAGCAGAGCACGAGCACGGTGGCCGAGAGCGTCCACACGAACCGCAGGTAGGTGGGGGTGTAGCTCTCCAGCGCCTTGCGGATCTTCGCGCCCGTCTTCAGGTGCAGGCTCAGCTCCGCGTACCGCTTGCCCGCCGCCATGAACAGCGAACCGAACGCCATGACGAGCAGGAACCACTGCGAGATCTCGACCTCGGCGGCCGCACCGCCGGCGACCGCGCGCAGCAGGAAGCCGGACGAGACGAACGCGATGTCGAGCACCGGCTGGTGCTTGAGCCCGAAGCAGTACATGAGCTGCAGCACGATGTACACGGCCACGACGATCGCCAGGGCCGGGTGCGCGAACAGCACGGAGATGACGAGCGCGGCGACGATGAGCACCACCGCCATCGCGTAGGCGAGGCCGACGGGCAGCACGCCGGCCGCGATGGGCCGGAAACGCTTGGTCGGGTGGGCGCGGTCGGCCTCGACGTCCATCGCGTCGTTGATGAGGTACACGCTCGAGGCGGCCATGCAGAACGCCACGAACGCGATGAAGACCGAGAACAGGACGCTGCCGTCGGTGAGCGTCTGCGACCCCGCCGCGGCGGGCGCCGCGATGACGAGGACGTTCTTGACCCACTGCCGCGGCCGGAGGGCCTTGACCATCCCGTCGAGCAGGTTCTTCGGGGGCGCGCCCCCGGACTCCTCGGCGGCCTCCTCGATGTCGTCGATCTCGTTGGCCGTGTGCGGTTCGGCGCCCAGGAGATGGTGTTCCGTCCCGCCCCGGGCGGCCGGCACTCCGGTCTGATCGGTCATCGCTTCTCCTCGGGAATCTGGGTGGCGCGCGGGCCCGCCGCGCCGTCGCGCAGTGCCCCGGGCAGGACCTGCTGGACCGCGTCCGAGGGCCAGACCGCGCGGGTGAGGGCGGCACAGCCCGCACCGACGGCGGCACCGGCGACCACATCCGAAGGGTAATGGACTCCGAGCACCAACCTGGACGCCAGCATCACCGGCACGAGCGCCGGCGCGACGGGCACCCCGGTCACCGCCCCCGCGAGCAGGGCGAACGCGGTCGTCGAGGTGGCGTGGGACGAGGGGAAGCTCAGTTTGGAGGGGGTGCCCACCCCCACGGCGACGGACGGGTGGTCCGGCCGGCGCCGACGCACGACGCGCTTGACGACGACGGACGTGGCGTGGGCGCCGAAGCTGCCGACGCCCACCATCGCCCAGCGACCCCGGCGGGCGGGATCGACGGCCATCCCGGCCGCCGCGATCGCCATCCAACCGAGGGCGTGCTCGCCGACGTGCGACAGCGTCACGGCCGCCTGACGCGACCCGGGCACCGCGAGCAGGCGCTTCTGCACCCCAGCCAGGAGCCGGACCTCGCCGGTGGGTACGGGGATCTCGACCGAACCCACGGGATCAGGCATCGAAGACACGGCTCCAGGCCTCCTTGGTCACGAGTTCGGTGTGGGCCTCGCGGTAGCGGCGCCGCATCTCGGGGAACCGCCGGTACAGCTCGCGGTGCAGCGCCGCCGACTCCTTGAACAGCGCGGCGGCCAGCTCGCGGTCGCGCTTGCGGTAGACCACCCCGCGGCCGTCGGCGGTGGTGACCGTGGCGCCGTCGACCCGGCTGAGCGAGTACCAGCGCGCCTCGATCGGCGGGAAGTTCGCCTGCGGCACCTCGTGGTGACGCTTGTCGTCCTTGCTCAGGGTGTGCGCGAGACCCCTGGCCAGCGCGACGGCCTTGCGGACCGGGCCGCGGGGCTCGGAGTGGATCCCGGCCGGGCCGCCCGACGGCGCGGGCAGGTCGACGGCCGACGGGATGACCACGGCGTCCGGGAACTCCGCGCGCATGGCCCGCACCTTGGGCAGCGCGGTGGGCAACAACTCGTACAGGGCCTCGGGGCCGCGGAGGAAGTCGCGGATCGCCTCGATCTGGATGGCCACCGTCGAGTACTCGAGGCAGACCAGGTGCTTGACCAGCGCCTTGAGGCTGGACTGCATGATCCCCTTGTGGTCGCCGTCGTGGTAGAGCGAGGCCACCACGAGGCGGTTACGCAGGTGGAAGTAGGCCTGCCAGTCGATCGCGTCGTCCTTGTCCGACCACGCCATGTGCCAGATCGCCACACCGGGCATGGTGACCGTCGGGTGGCCGGCGCGTCGCGCGCGCAGGCCGTACTCCGCGTCGTCCCACTTGATGAACAGCGGCAGCGGTTGGCCGATCTTCTCTGCCACGACGCGCGGGATGAGGCACATCCACCAGCCGTTGTAGTCCACGTCGATGCGGCGGTGCAGCGGCTTGGGGTTGTCGCGGTCCGTGAGCTGGTACGTGGAGAAGTCGTAGTCGTAGTCCGCGTGCGGGGCGGCGGTCCACATGAAGTCGTGAGCGCCCACCACCTCGCCCATCGTGTGCAGGTGGCTGCGCTCCTGCAGGTTGAGCATCTGCCCGCCGACCAGCATCGGGACGGTGGCGAAACGCCCGAACGCCAGCGCCCGCAGGATCGAGTCGGGTTCGATCTCGATGTCGTCGTCCATATACAGGATGTACGGCGAGTCCGTCAGCCTGCGCGCCTCGTACATGATGCGGCTGTAGCCGCCCGACCCGCCGAGGTTCGGCTGGTCGAAGATGTGCAGCCGGTCGCCGAGGAACTCCGCCGCATCCGCGAAGCCGGGCTCGTCGCGGACCTTCCTGTCGCCCTGGTCCGGCATGAGGACCGCGTCGATCACCGCGTCGACCTCGGGGTCGGACGTCAGCGCGCGCAGCGCGGCCACCGCGTCACCGGGCCGGTTGAACGTGGGAATCCCGACGGTCACGCGGCGGTCGTTGGGCACCTGCACGGCCGGGTCGGGTCGGCCGTCCGGGCCGGCGTCGGGGCGCGTGGCCGGGGCGTCGACGGCGGAGTACCAGCCGCCCGAGAGCAGCTCGACGTCCGTGTCGGAGGTGAGGTCGAACCAGATCCAGCCGCCGTCCTCGAACGGACCGAGGTCGCACACGAACTCGACCGTGGTGACCTGCCCGGCCTGACCCGGCTCGCCGACGACGTCGCCGGTGATCGCGATCCGGGAGCCGTCGATCTTCGAGCGGTACAGGTCGACGCGGCCGGCGCCCCGGACGGTCAGCCGCAGGACGACCTCGTCCAGGACCGTCCACCGGCGCCAGTAGGCCGCGGCGAACGCGTTGAAGTAGGTGGCGAAGGAGACCTCGGAGTCGGCGCCGATGCCGAGCGACGTCCGGGTGGACGAGTGGGCGCGGCGGGAGTTGGTGGGGGCCTCGTCGAGGTAGAGCGCGCGCACGTCGAGCGGCTCGCCGGCCCGCGGAAGAATGATCCGCTGGAGGCATTCCCGGCCACGTGGATCGGCGAGCGCGGCGACCGATCGCTCGACCTCGTCGACCAACTCGTGGTGGCCGTGATGTTCCATGTGTGCGTGTCCCCGTCCCGACGGCCGGGGCCGCCCTCGTCCACATTGCTGTGCCCTGTCGCACCTCCGCGCCCGCTGCGCCGCCGCCGGGGAGGCGCGGCCGCGGGACGAAAGCCGGGTCGATCGTACCCGTCGGGGCCGACGCACCCCGCCCACCACGCGCGGGGCCCACCCGCGCGCGCCCGCGGAGGCCCACCCCGGCGCCTATGCGGGCGCCCACCCGGACGGGCTCACCACCTAGGAGCATGGGT